>CAYJOZ010000096.1:0-6762 GCA_964371925.1 uncultured Treponemataceae bacterium
TAACAGTTAATTGGTCAATAGCTGCAGGGCGCACAAGGTCACATGCTACGAGTAAGGGTTTTCTTCCTTCTTTTTTTAAGCGTGCAGCCAATTTAACTGCAGAGGTTGTTTTACCAGAACCTTGTAAACCTAAAAAAAGTATAACAGATTGAGTGTCAGGGCCTTTTAAGTTGAGATCTGTTTTTTTATCTCCGAGTAGGGCGAGAATCTTGTCGTGAACTAGCTTTACAAATTGTTGCCCTGGGTCAATAGAGCGAAGTACTTTTTCACCCTTAGCTTCTTCAATAGTCGAATTAACAAAGCGTCTAACTACGCGTAGGTTTACATCGGCTTCCAAAAGAGCCATTTTTATATTTTCAACTGAATCTTCAATGTTTTTTTCAGTAATAGTTGCCTTACCGCTAACAGTTTTTACAATATCACTGAATGTGTTTGTAATTTTTTCTAACATGTTCTACCTCAATACTTCCATCATAAAGTCTAATGGTTTTACTTCTTTGTTTAGTATTCTGAAAAGGCCATTACAAATTGGGAGTTTAATATTTTTTGCATTTGCGACTTCTTGCACATATTTACATGCAACAGCCCCTTCTGGTAAATATCCAATTTCTGATATGCGAGAAATAAGGTCATCGAGAGTAGAAAATTTGTCTAGTATGTTATCGTTAATAATTTCTCGTCCAAAACGTCTATTACGGCCAAAATGTGACCTACATGTTACTTCTAAGTCACCAACACCAGCTATAGAGGTAAACGTTTCAGGGTGTGTTGCTCCCATTGCAAAGCCGAGTGTTTGTATTTCGTTTAAACCAGCAGCCATAAGTAAGCTTTCTGAATTATCTCCAAACATATCAGATTTTTCTGCAATAGCATCTAGAATACCAAAGACAACGGCTACTACATTTTTAGCAGCTGCACATATTTGCACACCTACAACATCAAGGCTTGAGAAAACCATCAGACCCTTTACTTTCATAAGTTCTCTAAATCTAATTGAGTTCTTTGGATTTTCACTTGCTGCGATTAACCCTGTTAGTTTTCCCACTGCAACTTCTTCTGCATGACTAGGCCCTGAAATGTATACAAGGTTCTTATTGTATGAAGGTGGTAATACTGATTCCATAACATCAATAATAAGCTTAGGCCCATTTTCGGTAGGGATAAAACCTTTTGTAAGTACTCCAATACATGTAGAACCATCATGAATTGTTGGTATATCTATGATTTTTGATAATATTTGCACCATAAATAAAGATGGGCTTGCTATAATTACAAAGTCCTTGTTTCCTGCAACATCAATAATATCTCGACTTGCTGTTAATCTAGGAGCAAGCTTGAATCCTTTTAAGAATTTTTTATTTTCATGTTCATTGTTTATATCCAGTACAACTTCTTCTTCTAACGCCCAAATACATACTTCATGTCCGCCAGCAGCTAAAGCTTGTGCCATTGCTGTTCCCCACGCTCCAGCTCCAATTATTCCAATTTTTTTTACATTCATAGTTTAGTCCTCTATATATAGTATTGTTATTTCCATTTACCATCATGTTCATCTATCCATGGATAGAGTTCTGATTCATCAAAAAATAATGCAATTTCTCTTACTGCACTTTCACTCTTATCTGAAGCATGTAGTACATTTCTGTTGTTATGCATACAAAAGTCTCCCCTTATTGTGCCAGGTTCAGCGTTTAATGCTCCACTTGCACCTACAACCTTTCGAACAATGGCACAGCAGTCATCAGCTTCCCATACCATCGCAAGTACTGGCCCTGAAGTTATGTATTCGATTAGTGGTGGATAAAATGATTTTCCGTGATGCTCTTCATAGTGTTTGCTTGCAAGTTCTTCACTAATTTTCATCATTTTCATTGCTATAAGGTTTGGACCCTTTCTTTCTAGTCTGGTCATTACCTCGCCTACTATTCGTCTGTTTAAAACACCTGGCTTCATCATAACAAAACAACGCTCTTTCATGTAACTATTTTCCTTCTACTTTTTATATATACTCTTAAGAATAAAAATCCTAAAATAACAACACCACCCAAAATAGTATTAATTGTTGGGGCTTCACCATAAAATAATAGTACCCATACAGGATTCATCACAGGCTCAAGCATTGTGATAATTGCAACACTCACGGCAGTTACGCGAGTAATGCCTAATGAAAATAATATTGAAGGGATTCCGATTTGAAAAACCCCTAAAATAATTAGCGCTCCGGTACTTTGAATATTTGGTACACCACTATTTATAATTGTGGGAAGGGCAATGATAAATGTGAGAATATGCGATAACGTAAAGGAATCTTCTGGGTTTCCATCTTTTTGTCTTCTCATAAAAATCGTTGATAGTCCAAAAAAGATACCACTCGATAGTGCTAACCCATTTCCAATCATTGAGACTGAATTAAATGAATTGGGCGAAAAACCATCTGAAACCAATAAAACCATTCCACCTAAAATACCAAAACTTGCGACTACATCTATTCGACTATTTTTTTCACCTAATAAAACAGGACCAAGTGCAATAACGTACAAAACGCTCGTGTATTGTAATAGAATTGCATTTGCTGATGTTGTCATTTTATTTGCAAAGACAAATAGGGTCATTGTGGCTGCATATGCAATCATTGCAAAAATTCTATCTCGCGTTTGAGTTTTATCTATACTGTTATCTGCATTTCTAACTACTACTTTGGGTAAGCGCCGAAGAGCAACTATCATAGTAATTGCACCTATAAGACTTCGTACACCTGAAATAGCAAGAGCATTCCAATCAGTGAGCTTTATGAGTATACCACTGGTGCTCCATAATAGAGCGCACAAGAATAATGCTAAAGATGGATTAAGGTTATTTTTTCGCATAAGTTTATCCATTATACAGATATTTTACACTTATTGCAAGATAGAGGAGGGAGGTAGTTACTAATTACTAGTTACTAGAGGCTTTGAGGTAGGGGAGGTGCAGGTTTGTGTGTGTTAATTTGTGCAAGCCTCTCCCAAACGGGAGAGGTTGTGGTTATGGTGTACCAAGTATAATATTGTTTCCGCTTTTCTCTAAATCAAGAATAACTGATCCGCTATCAAGTGAAAATCTGCTAGCCGTATCATCAGGCATATTGCCCGTTCCTGTCCACCGTGCAACCACAAAATCTTGAGTTTCGCTACTTGGTGTTAAGCCTATGACGGCCTCTGCGGTAAGTTCTTCACTGATTTCAACATACGTGCTATCATTACTGTTAATAAAAGCAAGATTTCTAGTAGTACCGCCATCACTATTGTTTCTAATTATAGGCTTGCCTTTTAATTGAATAAGACCTGAGTCATTGCCTCCAAAAATATATACGCCACCTCCTTCTGTATTTCCATGTATTTCGCCACCAGTCATAATAAAGGTGCCACGTACAGATACCCCACCGCCCTCGGTTGTAGCAATTTTATTATTATATATTTCGCCACCGTTCATGGTAAAGATTGTTCCATCTTTCACGTATACACCGCCCCCAGAATAGTTATTTGCACGGTTTTCACTTATTTTTCCACTATCCATAGTGAACCTACCTGCATTAATGAACACTGCACCATTACTTTGAGATAAATTCTGGCTTATTTGTCCACCATCCAAAATAAAATGCCCACCGTTTATATTCACACCACTACCTTGGGTAACATTGCTTCCACCAGCAAGGGTGAGACTAGAGCCAAGTGTAACGGTAGTATTTGCACCGGCGATGTATAGAACACGTTTCCCTAGACCTGGTTCTGTAATAGATCCGTCATCAAGATAAAACTGGGCACCTGCATCAATACTGGCATTCCCGCCATAACCTTGCAGAATTATATTGCGCGTCTTACTTCCACCATCAATTACTATCATACTATCTGCACTACCACCATTGCCCTCGTATCCACCTTGTTCTACAATGTTTCCTATTATATGTATGGTAGTTTCTTCTGTTCTATCGTGTGCATTAATAACATCTACCGCACGCTGAACTGAGGCAAAAGGTTCTGTATCAGCTATACCGAGATTCGTGTCATTTGGAGAGTCAGTAGTGCTTACATAATAGTCAGCACGGTCTGGAATAAAAGCCCTGTTTATGGTTAATTGTAAAGCTGTATTATTGTGACCATCTCTATTAAATACATAGTAAGCTTCTGTGCTAAGCACAATCTCGATATATGCTATTGTACTATTTGGGGCACTACTTATCGTAGCTGTAATCGCAGCAAGGCCTTCAGGCAGAGGTATGCCTTGAATAGCTTCCGTAAGTCCTTTTAGTATAGCCGCTTGTCTATCGCTTTGAGTTATATCGTTATAATCAAAGCTCACCGTTGGGATACTTGATATACTAGATAAATTAAAATTAAACGAACTCAGTCCTGCTCTGTCAGGAGCAGTTTCAATCGCAGTGGTATTAAAAGCTAGGTTTTGAGCTATCAATTCTTTTAAACTAAAGGTAATGACTATGTTTTTTATTGTTGTTCTATCTTCAAATACATAATTTTCATTTGCAGTGAGTCTCACTGTAAAGGTTTTTTGTCCTAAGGCGGCATCATTAGCATCTGATGGTGTAATATTCACATCGGCATTTGATACATTTATTGCCCCTCGTAGAGCACTTGCAATTTGCTCATTTGTAAGATCCACTCCCGTTTCAAGAATAATAGTAGAACTTAATGCATCTCCATCAAAACTGCCATCAGAGATTGACCACGTTCCATTTACTGTTGTATTTGAAATACTTGGTTTAGTCATAGTAATACTAGCATTACTAATTAATGGTGCAATAGTTACCTCTGAGCCATCAGTAATAGTTATTCTATTATCTAGAGGTCCTATATGCAATACCTTTAAATCATCATTGTCTATATCGTAGCTATTAGCTGATGTAGCTATAATAGTCCCCACCTCGGTTGAGTGAGGTTCTATAACAATAGCGCCATCAAGAGCACCTGCTATACGTATTGGACTTTCAGTGGTTGATACATAGCTAATATCATATCCATTATCTTCATGGACTTGTATATTACCACTTAAAGTAAGTGTATCTCCATCCCCAATTTTTATAGCTCCCGTAGAGCCATTTTGTACTACCACACCTTCTCCAAGTGTGAGGTTATTACTAGAAATAGTATCTGTAGTAATAAGACCTTCTACACGTCTTTCTCCATCCCCGTCAACTGTTATATTTTCTAGCGTAAAGTTTGCATTTGTAACACTTATTACGAAGCCTGTAACGCCATAAGGTTTTATAGTAATTGGTTTTCCGCTATCGCTACGCCATACAGCGCCTTCTTGTGGATTTATTGTAGCTTTAACAAAAATAGTGCCACCCTCTGGAAGGGCTGCCTTAGCAGCAGCAAAGTTAGAGAATGGATTATCAACTGTGCCATCACCTGAAACAGCTACACTATCGCTGTTTAAGTATACCTCTGTATTTGCGCTCCACTGAGCATAGAGTGTTCCGTTTGCCGTTGCGGTATATTCTGCCTCATCTGCATAAGGATTTCCATTATTATCTGCTTGGGTATTCCAACCGTCAAATGTATACCCACTACGAGTAAAGGTGTTTTTATTAATTGCTTGAGGTATGCCGTGAACAAACTCTTGGCTTTCCATGCTACCACTTCCATTGTTTGCATCAAAGTTCAGTGTGTGACGTTCAAGAGAAAAGGTTTGTTCTGCTACATCGGAAGGAGACATACTTGTTTTTGTTGCAATAGCTTTTACTGTTACAGACTCACTTGCAATCGTTATGTCGAATTTATTTGCCTTATCGTATAGTTTTGTTTCTCCAACTGCACTTGTAGCAGGCTCAGAACCATCTGTAGTATAATACAGTATTGTATCTGGCATAGAAGACTCAAGAGTAATAGTATACACACCTGCAGCTGCATTTTTTACAGCTGAGCTTATTGTTGGTTGCGATACTTTTGGTATATCGCCTGTTTTTATTGTTACTGTAGGAGAGGTTAAGCCTCTGCTGTCTATTACGGTAATTGTTCTAGTTAAGTTGGCATTTGAGGCAAATCCAGTATTCAAATAGCGTTGATTATTTCCGCTAGGAATAAAGTCAGCGTCAAAAAGATCTTTTAATTCACTTGGAACAGATGTTTGAAAGTGCGAATCGTCATAGTCATAGTATGTACCATTTATTGATATGCCTACAATATCAGTTTGAGTACCTGTTTTTTCGGGTGCATTAAAATAAATCCACCATGCATCAGGCGAAGCAGTTTTTGCAAACTGTGCATTGATAACGGCAATAGGCTTTGAGTTTACAAAGGCTTCAAAAGAATATTCATCAAAAAATCGACCGGAATCTGGTTCTTCTAAACTAATCGTTCCCGATATATCTTTACCGCCGGCACTATCCCAGCCTTGCAAAATACCTAGATCATCAAAGGTCAGGGTAATAATAGATTTATTGCTTGCAGATTGCTCAATTGTATACCCATCGCTTATAGAAGTATCATCAAATGATATCGTTGGAATAAGCGTATAGTTTTGCGGATTTCTCAATGTAAAGGTGATCGTCTTTTCACTATCTGAAGAAATATTCACCACTCCGCTTGGATCAATTGGGTAATTTGCATCAAATTCAATTTTTTCAATTCCTGCAGTATTGGTATAGTATTCTAAATAATCAACAATATTTGTTTGAAACATGTCGCATGATACTAAAAGTAATGTTAAAAATAGTATAATAAAAAAAGGAAGGCGTATCACAAAAGCTCCTGTGAGTGATAAATCAAT
>CAYJOZ010000097.1:0-6744 GCA_964371925.1 uncultured Treponemataceae bacterium
CTTTTTCCGGCACGCTTTTTTACTTTTTTATACATGAAAACCCTCTCGTGTTCTATAAAGCCTAGAAAATTTGCCAGAAATTGTCTTCCTCTAACTTTTCAGACAAGCGTGATAGTAATGTATATTTCAATAATTTGAACTATTATCTTAGCAATGTATCAAGTTCCGCATTGCGTTCCAAGGCATCCACATTAGAAGGGTTAAGCGCAATTACTTGTTTAAGATAGTATTGGGCT
Source organism: uncultured Treponemataceae bacterium (assembly GCA_964371925.1). Classification (GTDB taxonomy): domain Bacteria; phylum Spirochaetota; class Spirochaetia; order Treponematales; family Treponemataceae; genus CAYJFX01. The sequence continues at coordinate 237 of CAYJOZ010000097.1, forward strand.
TTACTGTAATCGTTTCGCTCGTAATAGTATTCATATAACCCATATAGAGCAAAGTCATTACGAGGATTTGATGTAAGGCTTGAGCGAAGGTCTGAGAGGATGCGTTCATCTGTTGATTGAAGACGACTTCTTTCGTAATATAGAATGCTTTTCATTCTACCAGTTGCTGTAGGTAACAAACGAGCAATTACCCCTTGCGCTTCATTATACATCCTTTCTGCAATTAGTAGCCTAATATGCCATTGTTGCAAGCCTTCATTCGTAGAATCGGGTGTGTAAAAAGGTGTTAGCACATCTCGAGCCTCACTCAGTAAATTTAATGCGATACAAATCTCTACATGCTGTAAAATCGATTCTAAAGTAGCATCTTCTTGAGAAAGAATCATGATACTTGCATTATATGCATCTTGCCAAGCTCTCTGAGCTATTGATTCTTTTACTAGTATTCCTAGTGCCTGTATATTTTGAGGATCATTTTCTAGTACTTGTGCTAGCAAATCTAATGCAGTCTTTCCCAATATTCGCTCTGCACTTTCTGAAGCCAAACTGGCAGCGAGCAACAAAACTTCGTCATCATCACCATATAAGGTCAATGCTTCCTCAATTGTAATAAGTGCAGAAGGCATATTTTTATTCCAAGTATTTTGTAACCTCGAGCGCAAAAGAAGATAGTCTTTATTTTGACTATTCGTCCTAGAGTACACATCCAACAGACTTGAAACATCAAAATAATTTCCAAGCTCAAATAAAACTTTTGCTCTAAAAAGCAGGAAAGACGTATTACTTGGTTCAGACTGCAGTGCTTGAGCAATAAGTGATTCTGCTGCACTATAATTTTCAATATTGAATGCTGCTAAAGAGGATAACTCAAGTATTTTGACATCAGAAGGGTAAGTCGTGAGTATATTTTGAGAAAAATTATATGCTACCTGCGCATCGCCCGATTGCAAAAGTGCAGTAAAGTACGCATAGACAATATCTACATTATTTCCATCTTGATCCAGTGCTTTTTTCAAATACCTTTGTGCATCTGCATTGTTTCCCATACGCAAATTAAGTGTACCAAGGAGGTATAACGTTAATACAGAGTTGTCATCTAGCAAAAGCGATTTTTCCAATGATTCTAGCGCATCGGCATAATATTCACTTGATTGCTCATTTGAAAAAAGCACTAATGATGGCAAAGTCAAAGAAAAGAAATCGCTACTTTCAAAGGCATTTTCATATATGCCATTGTGAATTGATTCAATGGTCGAAGTGTAAACATTTACGGGCAAATCTGCATATGGCAAGGCTGCGATAGAAGAAGAAGGCCAAGCGTATTCCATAATGGTGGATGTAATAGCCGCCAGTACACCAACTTGTTCTACGGAAGTATCGTAATTATTTCTCAAATTTGTTAGAGCCTTTTGAAGTGAAGCTGGAGTACCATTTTGAATATTTAACAGCACTTCAGCATCAATTGTACTAAAGTAGGCTGAAAAGTTCGACTTCGAAGCAGTAGGCTTTGGAAGTGCACTTAATTCTGTTCCTTGCAATTCATTACCTGACACCGAAGCATCCTGAACTGAAGTACAGGCGACAAAGAGGATACTTAGAAGAATGAGCCAAAGGCTTTTTTTCATTGACAATTAATCTCCAAAATCTTCAGAGCTTTTTACCCACTTTTCCTGTTCATGCTTCTTTGAATAAAAGAACAAAATAATTAATGCTAAACCAAAAAAGATAAATACTGCAGGCCACCATTTACTTACAAATTCTGTTATAGACATTTCTATCACATTTAGTGAAAAAAGTAAAAACAAAAAACCTAACAAAAATAATACAAAAGCGCTTACAATAAACGAAATAGGTAAAAAACCGTAACGAATAAAACCCAAAGGAATCAGAACAAGGCCTGATAATATAACCATAATTGGCCACAATTCAGTCATTGAAAATGAAATTAAATTAGCAGTAGATAGCAATACTACCACCCATATAGAGCATAGCCATAAGCCAATAAATGTAACAAAGGTATGTTTTTTTCCAGTTAAATTTACATAGAGCAACAATAACCCAACCAATAAGATAACTGATGGTAGCACGAGGTATGTATACGTAGTAATCGGCGATAAAAAGGCTACAAGCAAATTACAACCACAAAATACAAACAAAACCCCTAAAATGAGAAAATATTTACTCTTTTCAAAATGTGTTTTCATACATATAGCATACACTATGATGGAAGTCTTGCCAATAACCTTTAAGCATGATATAATAAAAAAATGTATAAGACACTACAAATATTGCTTGTTTTTTCATTCTTTTTTTTCTCCTGTACGAATCAAGCTACCCAAGATGACTATGTGAAAGATATTTTAAGCTCTCAAGAAGATTTATTTACGCTACTTGAAAATACATCACCAAACGATGAAGAAAGCTTTGCCGTTATTAACCACATAGCTACAAATTATAGAAACACTGGCATGAATAATGAACTTATTTTATTTTTATCTGATCATGTAGCAAACAATCCAAATGATACGTATAATGCATATTGGCTTTTACTTACTGCATATGTGTATTTAGAAGAAGAGGCAGACCCCATTGCCGAAATGTATTTTGAACGCATTATTAATAATTATGAAGATTTATCTATGAAGGGGCAGTCTATTCATGTTTTATGCTTACAGAATCTACTGCAAATCAGTGAAAACCCTCAAAACCGTGTCAATTATCTTGTTCAATTGATTACTCACTTCCCTGATGAAATTAATAAAACCGAAATGTATGCTAGACTTGCCAACGAATATGAAAACCTCGCTGAATGGGAACTTGCTTTAAAAGCTCATTCTGACTTTTTAGAGCAAGCAGACTCACCGACAGCGCAAATACCTGGAATACCCGATGCATACAGTAAAGCAAGAAAACAAGTAGACTTCAATAACTCTCCAAAAGATTGGACGTTTGAAACACTTGAGGAACTAGAAACAGCAGTTAAGTCTGCATTAACAAATTATCAATATTGGAAACTAGAAGATTATAGATCAAAGGTTAATTTTTTTGCCATGTCTTGGGCACAAAATGCTGATGGCGCAAACACTGCTGTAAAATTTTTAATAAGTGACTATGCATCAGGAAAACGTATCCGTTTTAGCGATACATTAGACCAATCTTCCACACCAAATGAAGCTTATTTGCGTACTTGGGGATGGCGTGTATATGTAGATGTATGGTACCTTTATTTTAGAAAGGTAGATTTCCCTTTAGACCCAGAAATTCACGGACGGTGGGAATGGGCAGGAATATACTATGGTGAAAAACTATGACAAAAAAGATATTACTATTGTTCTCTATGTGTTCTACCGTATCGTTATTTTCATCGACGGAGCCCTTAGAGCCATATTTGGAAACACTTTCAGAACAGCAAGCACCAACAGAAGATATTATTCTCGATACTGATAACAATACCCTAATAGAAGATGAAACACAAAATGCATCTATTGAAAAGCCGAATGAAGTCCCTTTAGAGAATCGTGTTGAGGAAGAGATAGTTCCGCAAGAGGTTGTACCTGTTCATTCAAAAATAGATTTACCTTACTCAGAGCATGCACTTATTGATAAATATAGGCGAGAATATATGTCAAATTTTGGCAAGCAGCGACTTGCAAGCATAATGACAAAAGCATCTGTTTATCGACCGCATATCCGCCAAACACTTTCAGAAGCTGAAATTCCATTAGCGCTTGAGTTTTTACCAGTAATTGAATCAGATTTTAATGTTACTGCCATGTCGAGATCAGGGGCTGCAGGTATTTGGCAATTTATGGAGAATAGCATTGCTGGCCTGTTAGATAAAAATGAATGGATTGATGAAAGATATGATCCATGGCTCAGCACTGAAGCTGCAGCGAAAAAACTAAAATATAATTATTCAGTATTGAAAGATTGGGAACTGGCACTGGCAGCATATAATATGGGCTTAGGTGGATTACAAAGAGTTATGAGAAACGCTGGAAGTGATGATTTTTGGTATTTAGCTGATAATGGTTATCTTCCATCCCAAACAGCACATTATGTTCCGAAATTTATTGCAGTTGCAGATTTAATCTCAAATGCTGAGTATTATGGCATCCAACTTCCGCCGTATGACCAAAATGCTGCAGTTGATTTTACCGTTATAACAGTAAACAAACAACTAAATTTAGAAGTGCTTGCAGAACTAACAAATATAGAATATGAAACATATAAGTTTTTAAACCCAGCCTTTGAGTATGCAATAACCCCTCCTAGAGAATACGCACTTCGAATACCAACTGAAGCACAAGAAATTGTACTTGAAGCCATAGATAAACAAGACAGTACATCTTTCTTAGAGTCACATCGAGTGGTTCAAGGGGAAACTTTATGGAGTTTATCAAGAAAATATAATACGACTGTTGAAGTATTATGCGAAATAAATAATCGGAGTCAAGATTCAATTTTAAGTATAGGTACAGTCCTTTTTTTGCCGATACTTAAATAAGTATTAATTTAAACAGTAGTACTGTTATAATCAAATAAAAAGTGAGTTCACAGTGAATATCAAAAAATGTGCCAAATGGCTGTTCTGTACTTTTATGATTTTTTTTACACTATCTCTTTTTTCTCAAAGCTCTGATTTTAATGATGCACTCAGTTCTGAAAGCTATATAAATTGGAAAACGGGCAATTTTATTTCTAATATTGAGTTAGATGTAAATACAGCAGGAGTTGAACTTCCGTCAGGGCGTAGCATTGCTGCAAGCAGAATAGAACAAAACCTCCCAGAACTGGTTAAAAATCCACTTCTAACGGTTACAATAAACTCTTCAACTCAGGTTGGAGATGCTGTATTGTGGGATATTATTACTATTGGTGAAATAGCAGATGTAATAAAAAGTGGCAAAAAAACGCCAACAGCATTTTCACGCAGTGGAGATGAATTACTGACAAAGCATTCAATTTCATTACAAGAATTAGCAAGCGCTCTGATTAGACATAAAGAATCGTATATCCCTAATATTCCTATAGACAGAATATCCTCAAGAGAATACAGCGGGATAATAATTGATGCTCGCGGTCAGGTCCCTGTTCAGGGTGAGTTTACTCAAGAAAACACACAGCCTGCACTATTCCCAAGAATTTGGGACGAAGAAATGAGTCTATTATACGAAGTAAATATGGTCGAACCTGAAATTGTAAAAAATAGGGGATTAGTCCTCTACTCTTCTAGTACAAATGATAGTAGTTTTAATGAAAGAGTTGGTAATGACCCTCTAAGAATAAGATCCCGTGGAGTATTTGGAATACACAGAACTGACCCAATTATTTCAAAAAATGATGCATTAAGAATATTGTCTGTACCTGAAAATATAGAATTATTACGCCAAGGAAAGGTAATCATTCTTTTAGATGAAGATGCATTAGTACATCAAGTAAAAGCACCAGTGAAAGATGAAAACTATTATTATATGGTGCAAGAAGTTACAGATTTTATTTTTGAAAATGTTGTTGAAGACCTTGAGGTTTATGATACAGATAGAGGTATGCTTATACCGCTTCGAGACTTAAAGTTCATTCCAGACTCTGCAGAACTTTTACCTGAAGAAAACGAACGACTTGATATATTGGCTCGATCACTGATAGTTGCAACAGAAAATGGAGAAAGCACCATTCTTGTTGAGGGCCATACAGCAAGTGTTGGTAGACCAATTGGAGAACAGAACTTGTCGGTTGAACGCGCGATAACTATCATTAACGAAATGGTTGAGCGAGGTGTAGATGAAAGTATATTTACGTATCGTGGGTATGGAGGAGAAATACCGATTGGAGACAATGCGACAGAAGAAGGAAGGGCATTAAATAGACGTGTTGAAATAACTGTTGTGCCTCGGCAAACATACGTACAAAGAATTTATTAATAGGGAACCTCTAAAACTAAATTCCTTTTCAGAGGTGCGCAATAAATAAAAAGGACTGTTTCCTGTTCAATTCAGGAATCAGTCCTCTTTTTTGATTGTTAATCTGTTCTAAAAGTGGAATTCACTACTGAACAGCCAACTTTCTCATTATAAACCAGCAGTTGATAATAGATTTTTTACTCTATCTGAAGTTTCTGATTCATCTGCTGATAATACGTTTTCTTGTTCAATTCTTTCAATTACAGATAATACTTGTTGGTCAAGTAAATCTTTTGGAATTGTATAGAGAACGTATGCTCTATATTCATCAACATATTTTGATTTTGTATCTACATCGTAACGTCGAGTAAGAACCCACCAGTCATTTTCTTTTCTTGCACCAGAAAACTCTGTATCAGTAACAGTTTTTACTACATTTTCAAAATATGTACCATACTCACCGTCCATTCCACCGCTTTCAGCTCCTGAAAAAACACCCTCTACACGAGTAGATACGTTTCTTGCAATTGTTTGTGGCATATTAAAGCCTTCAACCCATGCTTGAGCAGCATTAATATTTTCAGCAGTTGTTTCTGCTACAAAGC
>CAYJOZ010000098.1:0-2712 GCA_964371925.1 uncultured Treponemataceae bacterium
TTTTACATAGATTTTACATTTCTACTCTTTTAGATTTTACATGCTCCTCTTATAGTTACATCAGAAAACGTGCTACACAAAATGACGTGAAGCACAAAACCAAATAGAACTCTCACAAGAAGTTGAGGTTCATAGGGAGAAAAAATGAAAAAGGTATTTTTAGTAGCACTTGTTGCAATGTTAGCAACATCAGTATTTGCAGGCGCACGCGCAGACAATGACACAATTTCAGTAATTACTCGTGAAGAAGGTTCTGGTACTCGAGGAGCTTTTGTTGAGCTCGTTGGGTTAGATGAAAGCGGAAGCGACGAAACAAGTTTGGACGCTATCGTACACGATGGAACTGGTAAAGTTATGACTGCAGTTCAAAACGACAAAAATGCAATCGGGTATATTTCACTTGGTTCACTTGATAACACTGTAAAAGCAGTTTCAATTGACGGAGTAGAGCCTTCTGTAGCTAATATTCAAGCAGGTTCATACAAAATTGCTCGTCCATTTAACATTACATATGGAGATGATTTATCAGCTTTAGCTGAAGATTTTATTGACTTTATTAAAAGTGCTGATGGACAAGCAATTGCTTCAGAAGAAGGCTTTATTCCTGTATACGAAAATGCAGCATATGCAGGTGGAATGGAAACAGGTACTCTTGCAATCGGTGGATCAACTTCAGTATCTCCTTTAATGGAAAAACTTGCAGAAAGCTATATTCAAAGAAATCCAAATGTAACTATTAATATCGAATCACTTGGCTCAAGTGCTGGTGTTAAAGGCTCTATAGAAGGTACATTCGATATCGGTATGGCAAGTAGAAACTTAAAAGATTCTGAAGCAAGCCAAATTAATGGAATGGTAATTGCACAAGATGGTATTGCAGTTGTTGTAAACACAGAAAATGCTCTTTCAAACCTAAGTGTTGATTCTGTAAAAGAAATCTTTCTTGGTAATGTAGCAAACTTTTCAGACATAAAATAATCACCATTTTAGCTAGGTTTATTCTTAGTTACAAAGTATCGAGTTTGAGGTGCAAATGATGTTTATCAGCTTTGCATCTCAAACATCATTATATATTCATGGAAGTGTAAAATTATTTTTTTACTGTCCATATTAAGTAGGAAACAACATGCAGCTTAAGGAAAAGGTTTTTGAAAAACTATTTTTACTTACGGCCTTAATATCAATCATTGCAGTACTTTTCATTTGCTTGTTTTTATTTGCAAATGGGTTGCCCGCTATGGGAGAAATAGGAGTACTTGATTTTCTTTTCGGAATGAATTGGAAACCTTCAAACGACATGTACGGCATTTTCCCAATGATAGTGGGAAGTTTGTATATTACAGCTCTTGCAATTATATTGGGTGTCCCAATTGGTATAATGACCGCTGTTTATATGACATATTTTTGTCCTAAATATATTTATACTTGGTTAAAACCAGCAGTTGATCTTTTAGCAGGTATTCCTTCAATTATTTACGGTTTTTTTGGTATGACTGTATTGGTCCCTTTTGTACGTAACTATATTGGTGGAAATGGTAATAGTATTTTATCTGCTTCAATTTTGTTAGCAATAATGATTCTTCCGACAATTATCACAATTAGTGAATCAGCAATAAATGCAGTACCTTCGGCTCTATATGAAAATGCACGGGCGTTAGGTGCTACCCATGAAAGAAGTGTTTTTAAAGTCGTGCTACCCGCAGCAAAATCTGGTGTTCTTGCATCAGTTGTTTTAGGAATTGGTCGAGTAATCGGCGAAACTATGGCAGTTATAATGGTTGCAGGTAACCAGCCAAGGCTTACAGGCGACATATTAAAAGGAATAAGAACTATGACTGCAAATGTGGTTATCGAAATGAAATATGCTGCAGATTTGCATGAAGAAGCACTTATTGCTACTGGAGTTGTATTATTTGTGTTTATTTTGCTTATTAATACAAGTTTTTCTATCATTAAGGGGAAGGTAAGTAAACTATGAAGCAGGAACAATCATCACGTATTGCACGCATTTTAGTAGGTGCAGCAGCGGTAATTACTATCACCACAGTAGTACTGATTATAGGTTATATTTTACTTTCAGGTATAGGACCACTTATTGACGAAATTAAAAAACTCTTCAGTGGAGCGCCATCTATATTTAACTTAGATTATAATTCAGACAATGTATCATTAGTGCCTGCTGTTGTAAACACATTTATTCTAACATTTTTAAGTGTAGCACTTGCTGCAATTTTTGGTATTTTTACAGCTATTTATCTTGTAGAATATTCAAAGAGTGAAAATCGATTAGTTGCAATGATTCGTCTAACAACAGAAACCTTAGCTGGAATTCCTTCAATTATTTATGGTCTTTTTGGAAGTATATTTTTTGTTGTGTTTCTTAGTATGGGTATGTCACTTTTAGCAGGTATTTGTACAATTTCAATAATGATCCTTCCTCTTATTATTCGCTCAACAGAAGAAGCTCTTAAATCTGTTCCTATGGAGTACAGAGAAGCAAGCTTTGGGCTCGGAGCTGGAAAACTTAGAACTATTTTTGTTATTGTTCTGCCTACTGCCGTAAATGGTATTTTAGCAGGAATTATTTTGGCTATTGGACGTGTGGTTGGAGAAACTGCTTGTCTTCTTTATACAGCAGGAACTTCGCCAAATGTTGGGAACTTGTTTACAACAGGAAGAACTTTATCGGTGCATATGTATATGCTTACATCA
>CAYJOZ010000098.1:2722-6740 GCA_964371925.1 uncultured Treponemataceae bacterium
CATCAGAAGGTCTGTACATTAATCAAGCATATGCAACAGCAGCAATTCTATTATTTATTGTTGTGGGTATGAATATGTTTTCTGCTTACATAGCTAAAAGAATGATTAAATCAAACTAAAGGAATATATTATGAAAATTTCAATTAAAAATGCAAATGTGTATTATGGAGAAGCTCAAGCATTAAAGAATATTAACCTTGATATTATGCGTAATGAAGTTACTGCGTTTATAGGCCCATCTGGTTGTGGTAAATCTACGCTTTTGAAGAGCTTAAATAGGATGAACGATCTTATACCAGGGTGTAAAATTGAAGGTGAGTTTTTGTTAGATGGTGAAAATCTTTATAAAGATATAAATATAAATACCCTACGAAAAAGGGTTGGAATGGTATTTCAAAAGCCAAATCCTTTTCCCATGAGTATTTATGATAATATTGCCTATGGGCCAAGGACACATGGTATAAAGAAAAAATCTTTGTTAGATGATATTGTAGAAAAAAGCTTACGTGATGCTGCAATTTGGTCAGAAACCAAAGATACGTTAAAAAAATCTGCTTTAAGCTTATCTGGTGGACAACAACAACGTGTGTGCATTGCAAGGGCTCTTGCCGTGAATCCCGAGGTACTATTGATGGATGAGCCTACTTCTGCACTAGACCCTATCTCAACATCAAAAATCGAAGAGCTTGTGTTATCTTTAAAAGAGGATTATACTATAGCTATAGTTACACATAATATGCAGCAGGCATTGCGCGTATCTGATAAAACAGGCTTCTTTTTATTGGGAGATTTGATTGAGTTTAACAATACTAAAGACCTATTTTCGCTTCCTAGAGAGAAGGAAACTGAGGATTACATAACAGGGAGATTTGGATAATGAATAGTTTAATTGACAATGAAATTAATTCACTTCATAAAGAAGTTATTTTAATGGGAAATCTTTGTGAAAAAGCAATAGAGCAAGCTGCAAAGGCCTTGCTAGAACATAATCTAGAGAGTGCTAAAGAAACAATTGAGCTTGAAGAAAAAATAAATGTAATTGAGCGCGAAATAGAGGATGTTTGTTTAACATTTTTACTAAAACAGCACCCAGTAGCTAAAGATCTAAGAAAAATTTCAGCGACATTAAAAATGCTTACCGATCTTGAGCGAATAGGGGATCAAGCAAGAGATATTGCTGAAATAGCCATAAATAATGATTTATCAGACTATAAGAATAATTCGCATATTCAAGCTTTGGCAACTGCAGCTATTAAAATGGTAACAGATATCATTAATGCATATGTAAAAAGTGATTTAGAGTTATGTGAAAGTGTCATAGAATATGATAATGTTATTGATTCTCTTTTTGAAGAAATGAAAGCAGATATTATTGATATTGTTAAAGATAATAAAAAAGAAGTTGAAAATGCAATATATTTATTAATGATAGCAAAGTACTTTGAGAGAATTGGCGATCATGCTTGCAATATTGCCGAATGGGTTGAGTTTTCAATTACTGGCAAACACAGACGAGAAGATTAAAAATGATATATTGTGTTGAAGACGAAGCAAACATTCAAGAACTCATTATGTACGCACTTAAAACTGCAGGTTTTGAAGCACTTGGTTGTTTTAGTGCAATGGAACTTTCAGAAAGATTAAAGGAAAGGCTTCCAGAGTTAATTTTACTTGATATAATGCTTCCTGAAAAAGATGGCTTAACTATTCTAAAAGAGTTACGACAAAATGCTGCAACAAAAGATGTACCTGTTATTCTCATTACTGCAAAGGGTAGTGAGTTTGATAAAATAAAAGGTCTTGATCTAGGTGCAGATGATTACATTACGAAGCCAATTCCCGTAATGGAAATGATTTCAAGAATAAAAGCAGTACTTCGAAGAACTGAAAGTAAATCGCACAATACACGAGATGAGATATCTATTGGAACTATTTGTTTAAATAAAAAGCGACGAATTGTAACGGTTAACAATAATGAAATTTCTCTTTCATTTCGTGAGTTCGAGTTATTACAATTTTTTATGGAAAATCAAGGTTTGGTGTTTTCACGCGATAACTTGCTTACAACTGTTTGGGGCTATGAGTATAGCGGAGAAAGTAGAACCGTTGATGTTCATGTGAGAACTTTACGCCAAAAAATTGGAGACAACGGAGTATTAATTCAAACCGTTAGAAGTGTTGGATATAAAATGGGAGACTAAGTTGAAAAAAAGAATTTTTTATAGCATAACAGGTGTAACATTAATTTCATTGTGTCTGTTTTCAGTATTTTTTTCGTCAATCATGTATACAAGATTGTTCGATTCAGAAAAATCAAGCATAAAAGCTGAGTTTCCGCAAGTAAAAAATCTACTTGTTAATGTTGTAGATGGTAAAGATTATTCAAACGTCGTATCAAGCTCTCGCGTCACTATAATCTCTAGCAATGGGGAAGTCTTATTTGATAATAGGCGAGATGCATCAAAGATGGAAAATCATGCAAACAGAGAAGAAGTTCTTGCTTTACAAAGTCAAAAAAGAGCTGAAAGTACGCGTCTATCAAGTACTCTAAGCCAGCAAACATACTACTACGCAGAAAAGTTGCCTGACGGTACTATACTTCGTTTATCAACTTCAGTTGATAGTATTTTTAGTATAATAGCACAGTCTATACCATTTATGGCAGTAATTGCGGCTTGCATTATACTATTTTCAGCTTTTATTTCTAGTTATTTAACCAATAAGATAATTGCTCCGCTATATGATATCGATGAACCTGTATATGATGAGTTAGATCAATTCTATAGCAGAATTAAAGGGCAGGAGCGATATATTGAAAAGCAACGTTCAAATTTAGAGCAAAAAGAAGCTGAGTTAAATATTCTAACAAGTAATATTGGTGATGGAATTGTACTTTTGAACTCAGCAAATGAAATTGTTGCTATTAATAATAAGGCTAAAAGAGTTTTTGGAGAAGAAGAGATTGATTACAATCGAAAAAGTGTAATGGAACTCAACCACTCTGTTGAATTTATTTCTGCAATAGAAAGAGCTTCTCAAGGGGATTATTCAGAAGTTATACTTAATACGCACAATAAGGTGTATCTTCTTCATATTTCACCAGTTAAAAATGAGAGAAATGGAGTTATAAAAGTAAAGGGAGCAATAATAATCATTGTTGATAAAACACTGAAGATGCAAGCAGAAAAAATGCGAAGAGAGTTTTCTGCAAATGTTTCTCACGAACTTAAAACACCACTAACTTCCATTTTAGGGTATGCTGAGCTAATAAAAACAGGAATGGCTAAACCTGAAGATATCCAAGGTTTTTCAGAGAAAATTTTCTCTGAAGCAAATAGTTTACTTGCCCTAATAGAAGATATACTAAAAATTTCTCGTTTAGACGAAATGGATCAAAAGTATGATAGAGAGAGTTTAAATCTATCAGAACTAATAAAAACGATTGTTGAAAGACTTGAGATGATTGCAGAAAAAAAGGATGTTCAAATTTCTACAAAACTTGCCGATGTACATTTGCATGGAATTAAAAGCATTCTTGATGAAACTTTTTATAATATAATTGAAAATGCAATTAAGTATAATGTAGAACATGGAGAAGTTGCTATTGAAATTTTGGAAAATGAATCAGATGTAACTATTTTTGTAAAAGATACTGGTATAGGCATTCCAAAAGATAGTATAGAGCGTGTATTTGAACGTTTTTATAGAGTTGATAAAAGTCACTCTAGCACTATTAAGGGAACTGGACTCGGGCTTTCAATTGTTAAGCATGCAGTACAACTTCATGGCGGCACAATTAAGCTAACAAGTGAGCCTTTGAACGGAACTGAAATGAAAATTACAATTCCAAAAAAGTAAATTAAATTTTATTGGGATAACCATGTTGCTTACCCTGAATTTTATATTGAAGTACCTGAATTTCTTTCATAAAAAATACCGTCTTCAAAGCCTTGGATACGTTTTTCTGTTTCAGCTTTGTCTAGTCGGTATTCGCCCCAGGCGCAATAGAGTTCATTTT
>CAYJOZ010000099.1:0-6714 GCA_964371925.1 uncultured Treponemataceae bacterium
ACCTAGATTTTACAGGACTCTTTACTCAAGGGCATATTATTAGAGCAAGCGCAAACTCTCTTGGAGCAAAACATTGGTTTGAAACTAAAAACTTTGTACTAGATTTTTCCGTGTGGCTTAAAAATGGAAGAGCAGTTAAATCTTGCTATTCTGGGCGAAATTGGAGCAATGAAGAATATGCAGCTAGAATAAATCACGCAAGGATGTCTCTTGCTTCTCTAGAATGTGAACAAAAAGAATTACAAAGTGGAAAATATAGAGCATTTATTAGTGCTGATGCATTACATGAGTTCGTAGATTTTTTCTCTTGGAATGGATTGGGGGAAAAAGATATTAGACAAGGTGAAAGCGCTTTTATTGCATTACGTGAAAATCGCGAACAATTTTCTGAAAAAATTACAATAAGTCAAGATTTTTCTCTAGGCAGTGAGCCGAGCTTTAATGATATGGGGGAAGTATCCCCAGATAAACTCGTGTTGATTAAAAATGGAAAATTAGTTAACACAATTATAAGTTCAAGAACTGCAAAAGAGTATAATATAGTTGCAAATGGGGCAGGCGACGATGAATCAGTGAGATCTCTTTGTATGCAAGGTGGCGATTTGAGTGAAAAGGATGTGCTCAAGTCGCTAGGAACTGGAATCTATGTATCAAACTTTCATTATTTGAACTGGAGTGATGTCCAAAATGCGCGAATTACAGGAATGACCCGTTTTTCATGTATGTGGGTGGAAAACGGAAAAATTGTTGCTCCTATAAAAGATATGCGTTGGGACGATTCACTGTACAACCTTCTAGGAAGTAAATTGGAAGCAATAACAAAAGAACAACACCTATTTTCAGAAACATCAACGTATGATCGGCGGGAAGTGGGAGCAAGCCTTTTACCGGGAATATTAGTTAGCGAACTTAATTGCACATTATAGGTACAAATTATGAATTACTAGTTACTAATTTTTTTTCTTTCATCATTTGTAATTCGTAACTAGTACTTAGTAATTATTAATTACTTCCTACTGCTAAAGTACGCTAAAGAAAATCCTGATCCCAAGGTTAGAACTGAAATAAGCAATTCAAGGCTAAGTTGAATACCAGGGTAAATTACAACAATAGATCCTGCTACGAGGCCAAGTATTGCTCCATACGTTTGTGCTGGTACTTTTTCTAATAAAATTCGTACTAGTTTTGCTCCACCTAAAAGTCCTAATGGTACGCCAATGGCAACAGGAATTAATAACAAAATATTTAGGGCTTGTACTGCAGTAATTACGGTAGTATACGATCCCATAACTAAAAGCAAAAATGATCCCGAAATGCCAGGAATAATCATTGCAATAGCTGCAATTGCACCACTAGCTAACAAAAAGAAAAATAGAGGTACCGTTAATTCTGTTTGAATTATATTTGAAAAGCTTTCGTTATTTAGTGTATCTATTACAATCATTATTGCAAGTGCAATTAGCATGGCAGCAACAACGGATATTGGAGGCGATTGAACATTGCCACATGAGCCTTTGATTTTCCCGACAATTAAAGGCAAGCTACCCGCTATAAGGCCAATAAAAAACCAGCTAGTAGGAATAGGGAAGTTTACAAATAAAGACACAAGGATGGTTGAGGAACCTAAAATACCAATTCCAACTCCAATAGCCAATGGTAGCCAAAATTTCCACATAGAAAAAATCTTTTTGATGTTTATTGTAATAACACTTATAAGTTTGTCATAGATTCCAAAAACAACCGCCATTGTTCCACCTGACACACCTGGAATTACATTCGACACTCCCAAAACAATTCCAATTCCAACTAATTTTATTACTTCTATCATTTTTGCCTTCTTTTTATTGTCTTGTCATTAATGCTGGATTAAATACTTTATCAAATTTTTCTTCAGTTAAAAAGCCTAAGGCGCAGCATGCTTCTTTTAAACTTATATTTTCTACAAAGGCTTTTTTCGCAGTTTTTGCGGCATTTTCATACCCAATATGGGGATTTAATGCTGTAACAGTCATAAGACTGTTTTGTAAATTCTCATTCATTTTTTGAATATTAGCTTTTATCCCTATAGCACAATTATCATTAAACGATACAATTGCCTCGCTTAAAAGTCTTACGGATTGCAAAAAATTATAGGCAATGAGTGGCATAAAAACATTAAGCTCAAAGTTTCCTTGACTTGCGCCTATTGTGATTGCTACATCATTTCCCATAACTTGCGCACAGACCATTGTTAGTGCTTCACATTGTGTAGGGTTTACCTTTCCTGGCATTATTGAAGAGCCAGGCTCATT
The DNA here is from genome assembly GCA_964371925.1 of uncultured Treponemataceae bacterium. Classification (GTDB taxonomy): domain Bacteria; phylum Spirochaetota; class Spirochaetia; order Treponematales; family Treponemataceae; genus CAYJFX01. The sequence goes on from CAYJOZ010000099.1 coordinate 2,292, forward strand.
TTCTGGGATAAAAATTTCTCCTAATCCGCAGCGAGGCCCTGATGCTAGCCATCTAACATCATTTGCTATTTTCATTAAATCACATGCAAGAGATTTTATTGCACCATGAGCAAATACCATCTCATCCTTGCTTGATAAAGAATGAAACTTATTTTTTGCAGTGATAAATGGTTTATTTGTAAGTTTTGCAATTTCTTTGGCAACAAGTATATCAAAGTCTTTTGGAGCATTTAGGCCAGTGCCAACAGCAGTTGCCCCCAATGATAATTCGTACATAGGTGGAATTGTTAGTTTAATCATTTCAAGACTTCTTTCAAGTGATGAAGACCACCCTGATATCTCTTGTGCAAATGTAATGGGTACCGCATCTTGTAGATGTGTTCTAGCTATTTTAACTATATCATTGTTTTCTTTCTCAAGATTTTTTAGTGTCGAAATTAATTTTTCAACGGCTGGAACTAGTAAATCTTCTAAAACTGTTATGGCACTTATATGCATACTACTTGGGAATGTATCATTAGATGATTGGCTCATGTTTACATCATCGTTCGGATGTATGACCTCCGTAGAACCTTGAGCTTTTAAAGACTCGTTTGCTCGATTTGCAATAACTTCGTTAAGATTCATATTTGATTGTGTCCCACTTCCTGTTTGCCAAACTACTAATGGAAAGTGTTCATTTAATAGACCTGAAAATATTTCATCACACGCTAGTGATATTGCTGAAAGCTTTTCATCGGTCATTTTCTGAGTCATTAACTGATTATTTGCAATCGCGCATCCTTTTTTTAGGATGGCAAAGGCTTTTAGTATTTCTATAGGCATTGTTTCTATGCCTGTGCCTATTTTAAAATTATTACGACTTCGTTCTGTTTGAGCAGCCCAATATGCATGAGCAGGAACTGAAACTTCACCCATAGAGTCTTTTTCAATGCGATATTCCATAATACAATAGTGTACTCTAAATGCTGCTTTTTTGCAAGTTGCTAGTCTGTATTACAATATTATTGGACGGACTCATCTAATTTTTGAATAACTACCTCGAATTTTGGATGTGAGCCTGAATACAAAATATGGCCACGAGCAAATAAGTGAATAATTTGCTTTGATTTAGTAAGTGTGTTTAAATTGAATGTGAATGATGTAGCTTTTGTTTGTAAAAGCTTGTGCATGTATTTCACAACTTTTTCATGGTTATCTGGGTGTAAGATATCTAGCAAAATGGTCTTTTTATGTTTCATTGCGTATGTTTTTGTGATTCCGTGTATCTTATAAAATTGCTCATTTGCATATTCAAGTACAAAGCCATTATCAAAGACACCTGTGAACACGCCGTCTCCCCCGACATCTTTGTATATAGACAATTGAGTTTCAAGCTCTTTTTGTTTTTTTGTAGAACGTTTTAGTTTTTCTTGTGCTTTATATTCTTCATTAACGTTTTCTAGGCTGGTTAAGGTTATAACTGTACCTTTTTCTGCTGCTACTACTTTTGAGTGCAACTTAATCCATATGTAACTATTTTTTTTGGAAAAATCCCTTCCTCGTATTGTATACTTTTCAGATTTTCCGATCATGTTTAGCTGTTTTGTTACCCTTTCAAACTCAATTTGATCTTCTGGGTGTACAAAATTTTTCATATTTTCACTAAAAATAGTGTTATCATCTGGGGTATAGCCTATAAGTTTAATATATTCATCGTTAGTTCTTAAAAGAGAACCAACGCCGTCGCGTATTTCTGTTAATGCTAGTGCTCCAACAAAATGGTTAAATATAAAGTTGAATTTCGAATTTGGAAACCATATATCATCAATATCGAGAAGAAATTTATGATCGAGTGCTTCAATAGTTTTTATTTCATAGGTATGATTTCTCATGTATTCGTCAAAATCATCTTTTGGCAAAGCTCGAGAAAAATAAAAACCTTGTCCCATTTCACACCCAATACCGCGTAAAAATGCTAATTGCTCACTCGTTTCTATGCCCTCTGCTACAACAGCAAGCTTAAGTTGCTTAGCTAAGCGGACAATGAAATTAATAATATCGCCAGATTTTTTATCTTCTGTTTGTGCCTTTATAAAGCTCATATCAAGCTTGAGCGTATCTAGCTTCATAGCATTAAGCACATTTAATGATGAATACCCAGTACCAAAATCATCGAGTTCGATGTAAAAACCAAGTTCATGTAGTTTATTTACTGTGTCGATGATTTGATATGGATCTTCGGAGTATGCACTTTCCGTAATTTCTAAGTGAAGATATTCAATTGAAATGCCATTTTTTTCAATCATATCTAATAATGTATTTATAAGTTCTGGATTGTGTAAATCTACCCTAGAGACATTTACAGATATTGGGATAGGAGTTAAGCCTGTGTCTATCCAAGTGCGAATATATTGGCATGCTCTATTCCAAACATATTCATCTAATTTAGAAATATAACCATTAGATTCCAAAATTGGAATAAAGTTATCTGGCGAAATTATTCCCTTTTCTGGATGAATCCAACGAACTAAGGCTTCTGCTCCTATAACTTTATTGCTTGTCAAATTACATTTCGGCTGTAGATACACCTCAAATTGCTTTTCATGAAATGCTGTTTGCATTTCGTTTATTACAAAGTACTTTTGAAAAGAATCTTCATTCATGCTTTCATTGTAAATAGTATAGTATTCACCATATTGTTCTTTGCTTTTCTTTAAGGCTACAATTGCTCTTGAATGAATAAGTGATAAATCCATATAGTTGTCTTCAATGTGATATATTCCCACAGAAACACTCAGCTTAAAATCTTCCCTAAAGCCATCCACTATAGAATGGATACTTTTTTCTAACAGTGGCAGTATACCCTTATTTGGTAGGTCTGAACAACAGACAACAAAACTGTCTGCTCCTAAGTGTCCTACAACAGCTTTTGGTACTACAAGAGAGAACATTTTTAACCTATGAGCAAAGTACTGTAGGAGTCTATCGCCTTCGTCAAAGCCATAGAAAGAATTTACTAGTTGAAACTTGTCAATATTTGCCTTTATAAAAACAAATTTAGTTTTTGGGTTTTCAATCAGTAATGCTTTTGCTTTAGAAAAAAAGATATTTTTTGCATATAATCCTGTTATGGGATCAATTTCTTCGTTTTGCAATAACTCTTTATATCGAGAAAGTTCATTACGTAACTCTTCGTTTTCTTTTTCTAGGTCTTTACTCATATTGTATTTATCGTGCCTTTTTGTGTTCGCGTTTAAAGTCATACATTTTCTTATCAGCCATAGATAATATTTCCAATGCAGTTAACGTATTTTTTTTGCCTACTTCGACGACTCCGTAACTTACAGAGGTTTCATATGGTTTATCAAAGTTTGATGCGATATTTTTAGAATTTTCATAACACATCAGTACTTTTTTAGCAATTTCATATTCATCGTCAAGTGTTCCGATAATTAAAAACTCATCTCCACCCATACGAGCAACAAAATCATCCGAAAAAACTGACAATAATAATTCTGCTACTGCTTTAATATAGAAATCACCTTCTTCGTGGCCATATAAATCATTTGCAATTTTTAATCCATCAATATCAATATACACTAGATAGAATTTTTCTTTTGAAGCAACACAGGATATAAGTTTTTCCTCTGCTGCCTTTCTGATGTGTGTTTTTGTAAAAGGATCAATGTTTGCTGTAGTTATTAGTTCTTGCAATTGTTTTGTTTCTTTTTTTACTTCATCTTTTAATCGTTTAAAGTTTTTTTGCTGTATTTGGAGCTTTGAAAATTCATATGCATGAGCCATAGTTGCAATATAGATACCTAAACAAAAGATACCAACTCCCAATAAGTATATTGTAATATTAAATGAAGATGTATTTACATCAAGAAGAATTGATGTAATTAGTTGATATGTAAATGTTAGGCTAAGTATACCTAATGAAAACAATAAGTTATTTTTATTACTAAAAATCATAAAAATTTGATCTTTATTGATTGTTTTCATTGCACGTCTAATGGTAAATGGCCTTAAAAACAGGGTTATTAATGTTACCAATAGTCTAATATCCTCATCTTGAACTGCTTCTGAAACAGGGATTTGGTTAATTAAAGATATGGTCGATAAAAGTATTGTTCTCATAGCAAAAAAGTTTAATGCAAAAGATATTGTACCAAAAAGGGTTTTTACGTATGATTGAGAAAATAAAAGTTTAAATTCAAGTGAGTAAATTATTAGAAAAGCTAACATAATAATATAGTCATTAGTGAATTTTGTAATATATATTGATGTATAAATAATTGTAAAATTTATCGGGGTTAATGCTATTGCGTAGGGGAGTATTTTTATCTCCTTAGCATAAAGGCTCTTTGAATACGTAAAAAGCATAATGTTATATAGCAAAAATAACGCAAAACTTATATATATCATTTTTTTCCCACCT
>CAYJOZ010000100.1:0-2520 GCA_964371925.1 uncultured Treponemataceae bacterium
TTGATACCTGTTTAACAGCGCAAGACGCTTTTAAAAAATATTTAGATTATTTTGAGATTGGGTATGTGGATTAATTAAAAATTGCTTTGTGGGGATTAGTAAATATAGAAAAAAAGGATATTCCACATATTGCAATATTTAAAAACTATGATATACTTAAACGAAAAGGACACAGAATGGACATAAAACAAATTGAGCATATTTTAAATTCTTTTTGCACATATGGAGACCTTGAGAGCTATAAAGGTTTTGGAAAGGGATTTATAAATTCTACCTATCTAGCTACACGAAATCAAGGTGGAACTAAGGTGCGTTACACCCACCAAAAAATTAATAAGAATGTATTCAAACACCCCGATGAAGTTATGGAAAATATCCACAACGTTACCTCTCATATTGCCAAAAAACTGGCTTCCCAAGGCGCTAAAGATATAAGTCGCAGAACATTGCAAGTTGTGCCTTCCCTTGACGGAAAACTCTATCATATTGATGATGAGGGCGAATATTGGCGGACCTACCTTTTTGTTGAAAACTCTCGAACGCTTGAAGTAATGGAAAATACTGACCTTGCATACAAAGTTGGGCGTGCGGTAGGTCTTTTTCAAGAGCAACTTGCAGATTATTCTGGTCCCCGCCTTTTTGAAGCTATTCCACGCTTCCATGATATGGAGTGGAGATACGAGCAATTTGACGAAGCACTTAAAAACGATGCAGTTGGACGTGCTGCAAGTGTGAAAGAAGAAATAGACTTTTTTCTAGAGAATCGTGAACGTGGAATGATTCTTATAGATGGTTTAAAAAGTGGAAAATTAAAAGAAGTAATTACACACAGCGACACAAAACTCAATAATATTTTATTCGACGATGAAACAGGTGATGCTATCTGTATGATAGACCTTGATACCGTAATGCCAGGAACGCACCTTTATGATACAGGAGATTTAATTAGAACAGCAACAAATACCGGAGAAGAAGATGAGCCGGACTTGTCAAAAGTAACGTTTAACTTTGACCTTTTTAAATCTCTTATAAAAGGCTATGTTGAAGTTGCAGGTCATGTATTAACAGATTATGAAAAAAGTTTAATACCAGAGTCTGGGCGAAACTTTGCACAAATTATGGGACTTCGAATTCTAACAGACTATATAAACGGGGACGTATACTATCAAATAAAAAGAGATGGTCAAAATCTTGACCGTGCAAGAACACAAATAAAACTAATGCAATCTATGGATGAACAATGGGATTTAGTGCAAGCGTTTATGAGCACACTTGTATAAAATATAACCACTCTTTTTCTGTTAGAACTGCATGGCGCTCAAAAATGTCGCAACTCTTTAGGTGTTTAAGTATGTTTCTTTTGAATTATGTGCCGCTTTTATATATTGCGAGACTGTTTGTGTGAAAAAATGTAAAATAATCATGAAATATGCGATATTTAAGCCGATTTTACTTGACAAATAGTGCAAATACCCCCATACTGTAATTGAAACGTTTCTTAAAGTGTAATGCCATCTGAATAATTCGTCCTTAAGACAGATCTTTCCGATTTCATACAGGAAAAAGTAACGTAATACTATTTTTGTAATAGCGTAATGTAATTACCGTAGGGTAGTTATTGGTGTTACATTAGATTGGAGAGGTAAGTAAGAAATGGCCCAAAAACTCTATGTTGGCAATTTAGCCTATGGGACGAGCGAAGAAGCATTAACAGAAGCTTTTTCTCAGTACGGAGAAGTAGTATCTACTATCGTTATTAGAGATCGTGAAACACAACGGTCAAAAGGTTTTGGTTTTGTTGAAATGACAGAGCAAGGCGCTGCAGAATCTGCAATGACAAGTCTTGATGGAGCAGAACTTGATGGAAGAAAAATTCGCGTTAATATCGCAGAAGATAGACCAAGAACTTCAAGACCACCAAGAAGAGATTATTAATTTTTATTAAAAGTTGATATGTTCATTACGAAGCCCATCGTTTTCGATGGGCTTTACTATTATATCTATAAAAAGGCATGTATATATTTCAAATTTTTGCCGATAGTAAGACATGAACTTTTTACCGCAATATTTTGATGATTTTATCTCACCTACGTGCGATAGGCTTTCTTTTCTAAAAAACTATTTAGAAAAAATGGATATACCTTACACAGTAATCCCCATTGATGAATGCAATCATATTTATATACAATTCCCTGAACGCACTTATAATCCAATGTTTAAAATGAAAACCATAATTGCCCATTACGATAGGGCTGTGGGTGCAAATGGAGAATATATTACTCCCGGTGCAAATGATAATTCTTCTGCAGTGTTTCAGGTGCTGTTGTGGGCAAAGCGCATATTAAGTGCCCCCATACATACCGCAAATGCAAGTAATGTTCGCATTTTTTTGACTGACGGCGAAGAAATGGGTAGTGCTCAAAGTCAAGGCGCTTTTGGCCTTGCAAGTCTCTTTAAGCGAATGCGACTTTCAAATGATGACGTGTATGTTCTTGATGGATGTGGGCGAGGCGATGTTTT
>CAYJOZ010000100.1:2530-6580 GCA_964371925.1 uncultured Treponemataceae bacterium
CAAACGCAGGTCGTTCAAGCAGAGCACAGCAAGCATTTATTAAAAAATTTGATACACTTTTTGAAAAAACCTGTCGACTAGCACGTGAAGCATCAAAGGGGAATTGGGTTACTATTCCTGTACCCTATAGTGACAATGCAGGTTTTATTGCTAATGGAATACCTGCTGTAGCTGTAACAATGCTGCCTTCTGATGAAGCTTCTCTTTATATGCGCAATCTACAAAAAGACAAAAATCTTGCAAACTCAATAATGACCAAAGGTGTTGCAGCTCATGGTGCGGGATTTCTTAGTATGGATTCGTCCTCAGCGACATCTTCTATTGCTTCACTTAGAGAACTCAATATAGATCCTGCAGAGGCGCTGTTAATGAGTGAAAAGCTACCAAAAACATGGCGCATGATGCATACAGAGCATGATAATTCTGCAAATTTAACAGAACAGGCCTTTGCTATAATGGCACGATTTCTTGATGCTCTAGCAGAAAATAAAGAGATGGCATAAGTTTAAACAGTTTATAAATAATTGACAGTACTATAAAAATTTGTTAAAATACGCATGCTATTTCGGGCAATGGCGCAGTTGGTTAGCGTACAAGTCTGGGGGACTTGGGGTCCCCGGTTCAAATCCGGGTTGCCCGACAGAAATAAAAGCAGGGCAGTGCAATGCATTGCCCTATTTTAATGCAATAAACGCTTTTTTATGTTTGACTTGTAACGTTAATGCAAACTAAGTTGTTTATTTAATGTATCCTTGGAGGCTGTGTATGTCAAATTTCGTTTATTCAAAACCGCCATTAAAGATGATTGTTTTTCATTACTTGGCGATTTTGTTTCCTTTATTCTTTTCTTTATTTCAATTAATGTATTACGGGGTGTATAATACAACAAGTGCAATTCAAATACTGAGTTCCCCCATACTTATACCTTATCAAGTTGTAGTATACCTAATTCCAGGTATTATTCTAGCAATAGTTAATAAAAAGTTTGCGACCTTTGACGGGAGTGAAGAGTCAATAGAAAAGATGAATAAACTTGCCATTACATATATGAATGTAATTTTAGGGTTTCCTATTCTTATTAACATAATTACCGGTTTTTTTGTTTCGCATATTAATCAGTTAATTGGAGTTGAGCTTGAGACAGTTCCTATGATGCTCAATAACTTAGGACTTGCATTTACATTTGGTACATTTTTTTCAATGCAAGCTCTTACAACTTATCAACAGTGGCTTGGATGGCTACCGTTTCAAAAAAAGTATATGATGATGCCTCAAAAATATCGTATGATTGTACTTACATTTTTTGCTCTCGCAGGCCTTTTTCTTACAAACTTTGCAGTAGCATTGATTCTTGGTGAAAAAAACTTTACACTTGATTTATATATCAAGGATGTGCTACCTATTGCAATTCTAAGTCTCATATCAAGTTTATTTATGATTAGAACCTTTGCTGATGATACCGAAAAAACCTTACACCGTGTAAACCATGCACTCGAGCTTTTAGCAGAAAAAAAATATACTTTTGATCTTTTGCCAACCCAAGCACGTGAAGAGTGTGGTGTGCTAACAAATAGCTTAAATACCTTTTACTCAGAAACAAAATCGCTCCTTGAAAAATTAAGCGTTGCTATTGAAAACACTGAAATATCGACTGACAAGATGGGCGATGAAATGTCAGTTGCTGTAGAAAGTACTGCGTCCGTAACTGAAAATATTTTTAAGGTTGTAGAGCTATCTGGTGATCAAGCAAAAAGGTTAGCTGTTGTAAGTGAGATGATTACTAATATTAAATCGGCTTTGCAGAAACTTGATAATAGCATCATTTCTCAATCAACTAATGTTACAGAGTCTTCTGCCGCAATAGAAGAAATGCTTGCCAATATCGCTTCTGTTACTGAAACACTAAAAAGAAATACAGAGGCGGTTGAGAACCTTGCCGATTCTTCGGAAAAAGGACTTGAAGAGGTACAAGAAACGGTAGGTATCTCTGATAAGATGCTTTCAGAGTCAGAGGGCTTACTTGAAGCAAGTGCTGTAATTCAAAGTATTGCTGACCAAACAAACCTTTTAGCTATGAATGCAGCAATTGAGGCTGCACATGCAGGTGAGGCTGGGAAAGGCTTTGCTGTTGTTGCCGATGAAATTCGTAAACTTGCTGACGATTCAAATGTTCAGGGAAGAACTATCACAAATCGATTGACAGTACTAAAACAGTCTATTCTTGATATTTCTGAAAAAATACAACATGTCGAACAGCAGTTTGATACAATTTTCCAACACGCAGAAACGGTAAAAAATCAAGAAACACTTGTTATGTCGGCTATGCAAGAACAGTCAGCGGGAAGCAGTCAAATTCTTAACGCTATTCACCAGATTAAAACAATAACGGTAACAGTGCAAGCTGAAGCCGAAAGTATTTTATCAGATAGTTCAACGATTGTAGAAAAAATAGATGAACTTTCAGAAAAAAGAAGTGAGTTAAACGCATCTGTAAGTGATATGGATGCAAACACAGCTGCGATTCGAAAGGTTATAAATGTAGCGAAAGACTTATCAAACAAAAACAGAACAGAGATGCACCAGTTAGCACAACAGGTTGAAGGCTTTACTTTTGAAAATGATAGTACTGATTTAAAATAATCTTCTTTGAATGCTTGAATACTTATACATTTTATGATAAAATGTATAAGTATTGGTGTCATTTGTGACGCCTAATTACGTTAGGAGAAAAGAATATGGTATTCCCTTTAAAAGAACTTGTTGAATTCAGAGATAATGTATACGAGATTACATGTGCTGCGAGCCGCCGTGTATATCAGCTTTCAATGATTAAAGATTCACTTATTGAAGAAAATAATGGAAAAGTAGTTTCGTTAGCTGCACGCCAACTTTTTTCAAAGCAAGTTGAATATCGGATTGAACAATAATTACTTTTTTTGTGTATAGTGAAAAAGAAAAATAAACAGGGAGCTTTGCTCCCTGTTGTTGTTATTTGCGCTCCAACGGCATGTGGAAAAACAGACTTAGCTTACAGACTTTTTTCAACATCATGTAATTCCTTTTTATCAGAAAAAGCTGAGATAATCAGTGCTGATTCTATGCAAGTATACCGTTATATGGATATTGGCACAGCAAAACCAGACAAAGACCTTCAAGCAATATTACCACATCATCTCATAGATATCTGCGATCCAGCATATCAATTCGGCGTTGGCGACTTTGTTCGACACGCAAAAGAACTCGTAATAGATATAATCTCGAGAAAAAAACTACCTGTAATTCTTGGTGGAACAGCATTTTATATAAAAAATTTCGTTTATGGATTGCCGACGACACCCCGCGTTGACGACTCTATTCGCATTGCAATTGAAAAAAGAATGGAAAATGAAGGCCCTGAAAAACTTTGGAATGAATTAAAAAAGCTCGATCCAATTAGTGCTGAAAAGATACACATCAATGATATTTATAGGATAAAAAGAGCTTTGGAAGTGTGCCATGCAACAGGAAAGCCAAGAAGCAGTTTTTTGCTTCCTCAAAAATCTGTCGAAGGCTACAACTTTCTTATTATAAATTTAGAAAGGCCTCGTCAAGAGTTGTACGAAAGAGTTGAAAAGCGAATTGATTGCATGTTTGAAATGGGCCTAGAAACTGAAGTGGAAAACTTAAAAAAGATGGGCTATACACAAGATAGTCCTGGCATGCAAGCTATAGGCTATCGAGAGTTCTTTGTTGGAGAAACGATAGCAGAGGTAAAGGCTTTGATAACTAAAAGTACAAAAGAATATGTAAAGAGGCAGCAAACATTTTTTAAGACATTTGATAATGCAATAGCCATAAGTCCTGATAATTTTGATATAATAGAAAAAAAAATATATGATTTTTATAGTAATTCTGACGTGGGTACTTGACCTATTTCAAAAAATAAGCCATAATGTGATACAGTATTAATTTAAATAGGAGTATTATTGTGCCCTGTGGAAAAAAAAGAAAGCGCAAAAAGATAGCTACGCACAAGCGTAAGAAAAAGCTTAGAAAAAACAGACATAAGAA
>CAYJOZ010000101.1:0-6560 GCA_964371925.1 uncultured Treponemataceae bacterium
AAGTTTCAGTTATATCACTTAACGGTATGGTAGTTACAAGTTCAATTCGCATTGGTGGCGATGAATTTGATGAAGCAATTATGAAGTATGTTAGAGGTGTTCATAGTCTTATTATTGGACAACAGACAGCTGAAAGATTAAAAATTGAAATTGGCAATGCTTCGCCTGAAAAAGCTATTGAAAAAATGGAAATAAAGGGAACTGATGCTATTACTGGACTTCCAAGAAGATTAGAAATTGATTCAGTTGAAGTTCGCGAAGCTTTAAAAGATCCAACAACACAAATTGTTGAAGAGATAAAACTTACATTAGGTAAAACACCACCAGAATTAGCAGCAGATATTGTTGAGAGAGGTATAGTCATGACCGGTGGTGGTTCACTACTAAAGGGACTTCCAAAACTCATATCTAAAGAGACTGGTGTGCCTGTATTTTTAGTTGAAACTCCTTTAGAGTGTGTAGCAGTTGGTGCAGGAAAATCATTTGAATTACAAAAAGACCTATCAAGTGATCGAAGTATCTATGATAGCTTAAATTCATAAGAAATAAAATGTAATGGATATTGTACGTGCAACAAAGTCAATCAGTTCTTCTCTAAAATTACTTGCGGTATTAGTTATTGTATCGGGAGTAATGTTGGCAGCATCTACTGGTGGATTTGTACTAAATTTTAAAGAACTTGGTTTTTCGATTTTTTCCGGTGCTCAAAAAGGTGTTTTTGTAGTCATTAATAGTGTTGAAAATACATTTACGGCAATAGCTGATTTGGCTACACTGCGTAGAGAATACAATATTTTAACCGAAAAACTTGAAGATTATGAATTTTTACAAAGGTCAAATGCTGAAATTAGAAAAGAAAATGACAGACTCTCTGAATTACTAGGCTTTACTCAAACATATTCATATAAAACGTATGCCGCAAGAATTATAGGTAGAGACCCTGAGAATCTATATTCAGGAATTACGATAGATAAGGGCAGTCGCCATGGCATAGAAAAAAACATGCCTGTGATAGCTATTCAAAATGGAAATGTTGGCCTTGTAGGTAAGGTTATCACAGTTGGTTTGGTTTCAAGTTTTGTTATGCCAATTTATGATTTTAATTCCCATGTTTCAGCGCGCATACAGGATACGAGGGATATCGGTTTGGTAAGTGGCAATGGAAACCCTGATGGTGTTCTCACTCTAAATTATATAAAAAAACGTGTTTTAGATGATTTGCAGTATGGTGATACAATTGTAACTTCTGGCGAAAATGATAATTACATGAGAGAAACCACGATAGGTACTATTTCCGCAATTTCAGAAGTGGCGTACGATACATCGCTTGAGATATCTATTGTTCCAACAATTGATTTTGCACGACTTGAAGAGGTTGTAATTGTAGACTCTAGTATATTAAGTGATACAACGCAAAACAGGGATGGATCGTAATGAAAAAACTCTTGTCTATTGCGTTATTAATAATATTTGTTGTATTAATTGAAGCTGCTGCTCTTTCTAATTGGTATTTACTACCCGCAACACCAGACATTATGTTAATTGTATTACTATATATTAGTATGCATAATGGTCCCATTGTAGGTCAAGTGACAGGTTTTTCTTCAGGATTATTAATTGATTTTCTAAGTTCTTCTCCTTTTGGGCTCAATGCTTTAATACGTACAATTTTAGGCTTTATATCTGGCGTTATGCACTTAAATTTACACTCGAAGGGAGTCTTTATCCCAGTTTTAGTAGCATTTATTGCTACATTATCAAAAGCATTGTTATTGTTTTTAGTTTCGTTTTTTTATCCTGAAAAAATTGCATTGTATTCTCTTTTTACAAGTCAATTGTGGTATGAATGTATTTTTAATGCGCTTTTATCTCCTATAATTTTTTATGTGTTGTCAATGTTTAAGATTCTCACAAGTAGCGCATCGTGGAGCCTTCGTAATGAGTGATCAAGACATCTATACAAAGCCACAAGAGAGTGATGAAGCTAAAAAAATCAGAACAATTATAGTCTTTTCTGTAATTGTTGTTGTGACAATCTCATCATATCTGTTTAGGTTATTTTCAATGCAAGTAATTGAAGGCCAAGAATATCGAATACAATCAGAGTTAATATCAAGTAATGTAAAAGTAATTCCTGCAAATAGAGGTGAAATATTTGATCGCAATGCAGTTATACCAATCGCAACAAATAATGACTCCTGGGCTATTGATGTTACGCCAGCAATGATTCCGGATAAACGATTTGATTCAGTATTATCACGACTTGCAGGTTTTCTTGATATGTCTAAAACAGAAGTTGAAAGTAAAATTCCTGCAAGCATGAGAAATGCTTTTACTGAAATTGAAATAAAATCAGCAGTGCCATTTTCTGCAGTTGCTAATATTGCTGAAAATATTGTAGATCTACCAGGTGTATCGTGGAGATCAAAACCTGTGCGTAACTATACTTTTTCCACATCAATGTCTCATATTGTGGGGTATGTTGGTGATATTACAAGAGAAGAACTTCAGGTCCTTTATAATCATGGATATACTTCTACTAGTTTAATTGGAAAAACGGGTATTGAAAAACAGTATGATGAATTATTACAAGGAACTGTTGGGACAGAATCTCGTACAGTAGATGTTAGGGGTAGACTAGTCTCAGATGTTCCCATTATTAAAAGCCCAACTCCAGGAAAAAATTTAGTTTTAACTATTGACTCAAAAATTCAAGAGTTAACAGAAAAAGCACTTGGTGAACGAGTAGGAGTTGCGATAGTGTTAAGGCCAAATACTGGCGAAGTGCTTTCAATGGTGTCATATCCATACTTTGATCCTAATATTTTTAACTCAGAAAATTATAATCAAGAATATAACAAACTTCTTTCTGATGTAAATAATCCTTTTTTAAATAGAGCAGTAAATGCTGAATATCCCACAGCATCAACATTTAAGGCAATAATGACTACTGCAATTATTGAAGAAGATGTATTACCTCTGCACAAACATGTAGAATGTGAAGGGCACATGGACTACGGTGGAAGAATTTTTCGATGTCACGTAGGGATACCAGGACACGGGTATGAATCTTTAAAAGATGCTTTAGCAGATTCTTGTAATGTTTACTTTTGGACAGCCGGTCGTGATTACTTAGAAGTTGAACAAATTTTTGATTATAGTAGAGAATTTGGCTATGGATTACCTTTAGAAATTGATTTGCCTAGCACAAAAGATGGTTTTGTACCTTCAAAAGAATGGAAAGAAAGACGGTTCCATGAAAAGTGGCTCGGCGGTGACACAATGAATTTGTCAATCGGACAAGGATATACAACCGTAACTCCTTTACATGTTGCAAACTCAATGGCTATGATTGTAAATGAAGGCGTAATTTATCAACCACACATTTTAAAAGAAGTTAGAGATCCCATTACAGGTGAAGCTATCGAAACAGTCGAACCTACAGTGTTACATACGTCAGATATCACATCTAATACTTGGGATACGCTCAAAGAATATTTACGATATGTTGTTACCGATGGAACAGTTCAGTTTCCTATGCGAAATGATTTAGTCCAAATTGCTGGAAAAACAGGAACAGCTGAAGTCTCTGGGTACTCTGATAGTTGGCACTCTTGGTTTGCATCGTATGGTTTCCCTTATTCTGGTTCTGAAGAGGATGCAGTAGTCGTATGTGTTATAGTCGAAGCGGTAAATGAATGGGAATGGTGGGCTCCATATGCATCAAATATTATTTATCAAGGTATATTTGCAAACCAAACCTATGAAGAAGCAATAGATGAATTAGGCTTTCAATACCTACACAAGCCTGTTGGAAGAATGGAGTAAATATGAAAAAGTTTATTATTTTCAAACTTTTTGATTATGTTTTATTCTCATGCGTTATAATACTTGTAACTATAGGAGTCTTTTTTATATATTCTTCAAGTGTTAACTCAGATGGTATTTCAGTTTCAAATGAGTATATTAGACAAATTATTTTTGCAAGCACAGGACTGATTCTTATGATGGTTTGTGCAGTGTTTGATTATAGGCGATATTCTCGTTTCGTTCCAACTGCATTTATTGTCTATTTAGCAGTTCTTGTATATACACTGCTGTTTGGAAAAGTAGTTAATGGTGCTAGAAGTTGGTTGGGGTTTGGTTCTTTTGGTATTCAACCATCTGAACTAGGGAAAATAATTTATATAATGTTTTTAGCCTTGTATTTAGAGCGATCACAAAAAACTGAACCTTTAAAACGTTTTGCTATAGCACTTTGCATTATGTGTTTACCTTTAGGCTTAATTTTAATACAACCAGACATGGGAACCGCAAGTGTATATGTTCCCATTTTTGTTGTAATGCTTTTTGCAGCAGGATTACCAGTAAAGTATTTGCTTTTTGTACTCTCCATAGGTGTTCTATCAGTAGTTTTAACTGTATTACCAATTGTAAATGATGCAATATTCAAAGGAAATATATTATTAGCACAAGTACTCACCAATTCACAACTGAGACTCATTGTAATTGGGGCTTTAGGTGCAATAACGCTCATTGGAATCGTAGGGTTAGTGCTTTATAAAAACAAATATTATTACTGGGTTTCATATGTTGCAGGCATATTAACACTTTCCTTTATAGCTTCAATTTTTGGTGGAATTGTATTACAAGAGTATCAAATTAGACGTTTAATCGTTTTTTTAAATCCAGATATTGATCCATTAGGTTCTGGGTGGAATATTATTCAGTCAAAGATTGCAATTGGTTCTGGTGGTTTATTTGGTCAGGGTTTTTTGCAGGGAACACAAAGTCATTATAGATTCTTACCTCAGCAAAGTACTGACTTTATTTTTAGCATAATGGCAGAAGAAATTGGTTTTTTTGGTATTTTTGTTGTCTTCACTGTTTTTTCTATATTATTTTTCAGAATATTATATATTATGAAAAATGCAAAAAATACGTATGGCTATTTTCTTGTAGTAGGAATTTTTTCAATGTTCTTTTTTCATTTTATGATTAACATTGGAGTTGCTATGGGGGTTATGCCTCTAACAGGCATTCCTTTGTTCTTTTTATCATATGGTGGATCTTCATTGTGGACTGCAATGATTGCAATTGGGCTATTAAAAAATATTTATTATAGGCGGTTAGATTATTAAAACTCGCATTAATCCTTTTGAATTAATTGGGACTGAACTACAGTCAATTCAAAATCCTTCAAGATACTTAGGTGGTGAATTTGGACAGTTTGTTAAAAGTTCTGCACACTTTACTTTTGGGATAGCCTTTCCTGACCTTTATGAAATAGCAATGAGCAATCAGGCTGTAAAAATTATCTATAATGCACTAAATGACCGAGAAGACATTGCGTGTGAAAGAGTATTTGCAGTAGAGAAAGATTTTGAAGAATTATTAAAAAGAAAATCAATACCCTTATACACTTTAGAGACAGGTATTCCACTTACAAATCTTGATATGCTTGGTTTTTCAATCGGATATGAACTTGGTATGACTTCAGTTCTAATGATGTTAGAACTAGGCCAAATACCGCTTCTATCTAAAGATAGGGGAGCGGAGCATCCTATTGTTATCGCAGGAGGATGTGGTGTAACGAATCCAGCGCCTTTAGCCCAGTTTTTTGATGCAATTTTTATTGGCGAAGCTGAAGACGAAATGTTTGATCTCATTGTTTCTGTAAAGGAGTTAAAAAAACAAGGTAAAACAAGACAAGAGCTGCTTGACTACTTTACATCTCATCCTAGTGTTTGGGTTAAAGGTAAAAAAGCTACTCGTGCAATTAAAAAGAATTTTGGTCGAGTTCAATCAATACCTGCATTTAAGCCACTACCATCAATAAAGCCAGTGCAAGATCATGGGGTTGTTGAAATTATGAGAGGATGCCCTAATGGGTGCCGTTTTTGTCATGCAGGAATTTACTATCGACCACAACGAATGAAAGATTTTAAAATCATACTAGACGAAGTAGATGAACTTGTTAATGTAGCCGGTTACAAAGAAATTAGTTTAACCTCGTTATCTTCAGGTGATTATCAAGACATTGATAAACTTTTAGAAATATTAACAGAAAAGTACAAACATAAAAAAATATCATTTCAATTACCATCCCTCAAGGTTAGTAGTTTTACCTTACCTGTGCTAGAAAGCTTAAGCCAAACGAGAAAAAGCGGACTGACCTTTGCGGTTGAAACGCCAGTTGAAGCATGGCAGTTTTCGTTAAATAAAGAGGTTTACGAAGAAAAACTTTTTGATATTATTATGAATGCTAAAAAGCGTGGGTGGAATAAGGCTAAATTTTATTTCATGGTTGGTCTACCTGTAGGACCGCATGCACAGGGGCATGATTACGATGTAGATGGTGAATATATTGTAGGTGCTGAAGGTACTGAAGAAAGACAAATTGTAGATTTTATGCTTTATATACAAGAGAAAACTCGAATACAATGTAACGTAAATGTTGGGACCTTTATTCCTAAACCACATACTCCTTACCAATGGGCTTCTCAGTTAACACAAGACCAAGCACGTGAAAAATTATTTTATATTCGAAATAGCCTTCC
>CAYJOZ010000102.1:0-6541 GCA_964371925.1 uncultured Treponemataceae bacterium
ATGATTTTGAAAGATTTTTTATCTCTAATACTACATCATCCATCAGCTTTCCTTTGTATATGCCAAAAACTGTGATGACTTTTGTCACCACAGTTTTACGTAAATTTGTTAATCAGGATTTACAGGGACTCTTAGTACTTTAATTTGTCTGTGTAGTCAGGTCCTGAGTTTGTTCTAACCATGTTAATAGCATATGCATCATAACTGTTAAGATTTGTAAATCTGTCTAAAACTACTGATTCGTTTTGTCCATCACCTTGAACAATTGTCAAGTCAATGTTTAACAATGGTGCATAGTATTCCAAAGCAGGAACATAGTTTGAAGAAAGGAAGTTATCTCCAGCATTGTAAATAGTTAAAAGAACTTTTTTTGCAGGTGCATTAGTTTTTTTAATTCCTGCATCTCTTGTTCCAGCTGTGTAGTTTTGCCAGTTGTCAGCATTTACACCTGCATTTTCTGCTAAAACAGCTTTTGTTTCAGGAAGATAAATTACAGGAGCTGTGATTTGGTTTCCATACATATCTGGTTCTGTGATACCTTTTGTATAAACATCATCACCTGTTAAACCGTCCATGAGGTTTCTTAATACTTGTAGTGTAGCTGTTGCTTGAGCATCAACGTTTTGTGATACTGTACCACTAACAATGCCTGCTCCGATGTCTTCTGGAACACCAGGGTTTGCATCATATCCAAATACAGGAACACCTGCAGGATAGTTAGAAGCTTGAAGAGCACCTAAAGCCATACCGTCGTTGTTTGAAACTACTAGATCAATTTGAGTTCCGTATTGTGTTGACCAAAGACCCATAGCATCTGTTGCAGCATTAGCATTCCATGTTGAACCATCTGTTCCAGTCATAGCTTTACCTTCAAGCTCAACAACTTTGTATGTTTTTCCACCAACAACTACTGAACCTTCTTTTTTAACATCAGGATCTGTTGAACCGTTCCATGTTCCAAGAGCTCGGCGAATACCTTCTGTCCGTGCTTTTGAGTCATTGTGACCTACGTCACCGATGCAAAGAACATAACCGATTGTTCCATCGCCATTTCTGTCTAAGCTTGCATCTGCGTCAGCTAAGTAATCTGTAATAAGTTTACCTTGTACTGCTCCACCGCCAGCTGCGTCAAAACCTACATAGTAAGTTTTAGCATTCCAGTTCATGGTATCCATGTCAATAACACCAGTTGTTGGGTCAGATGGTTGTCTGTTAAAAAATACTACAGGTTTGTCTTTGTTAAGAACAACTCCACTGTCAGCTCCACCGCCAGCAAAAACAACGCCAGCTACCATAGCTAATACTAAAAGAATAGCAACAATTTTTTTCATTTTTTCCTCCTACTGAAAAAATGTGTACAAAAATGTACGTGAATGTTTATGTGTAAAACACACTCTTAATTATTACATTGTTTTTTGTTGCTGTCAAGCAAAAGAGCAAAGCATTATATGTTTTTTTTAGCGGTTTTATAAATTTTTTTATTAAAAATGAAGTATCAATAAAGAAATTAAATATACATAAATTTCATTTTATAGTTTATATTGTTCTAACAATTGTGGTATTTCATATACTGATTGAATAACGGCAAAAGCATTTATCTCTTCAATCAGAGCTTTGCTATGTCTTCCTATTTGATCAACAAGAATACCTTTTCCACCTAAATCTGAAAAACCTTTAATGCACTTTGGAGTATCATCAAAAAAAAGAGTTTCTTCAATAGAATAACCTTTTTCTTGCACTGCTTTTAAATAAGCCTTTTTATGAGGCTTGCCTAAAAAGCTCATGTCATCTAAATCATAAACACCATCAAACAAATCGTACACTTCTAATCGATTTAATATACAATCTGCATGTATTTTTGGTGCATTAGTCAAAACAGATAAATGATATTTATTTGAAAGCTCTTCTAAAAAAGGGCGAAGATTTGCGTCAAATTCAACCTCGTTTTTTTCAATATCTGGATGAATATACGCAAAGTACTCTGTTGTTTTTGAAAAACCATGTTCAGTCATGAGCCATTCAAGCGTTGTTCCATACCGAGTAAGACCGTCGAGCCTTGCATTTGTTGCCCTTTCTATAGAAATGTTTAAGAATTCTGAAACAAAAGAAATGATGCGGATTGTCATGTTTTTTTCAAGTAAACTTGTTTCTGGATACAAAGTATTATCCATATCAAAAAGAAGGTTTGTTATCATATCAAGAAGAATACAGCAAAAAGCTAATTTGTTCAACAGACAGAAAAATACTATCGTAAAAAGGAAGTAAAAAGCCTCTTTTTTTTATTGACAAATTTGTCAATTATGTTATACACTTTCTATATGAAAATCTTACTTATCGGTGGAAGCGGAACTATTAGCACCCGCATTACAAAAAGGCTTTTTATCCAAGGCCACACTGTATATGTACTAAACAGAGGAAATAACTCTGAGTATCTATCGACCTTTTGTGAAGCTACCAGCCGAACCAAAGGAACACTCACCCACCTTACAGGTGATTCGTACAATAAAGAAAACCTTGCACAAGTGGCATTATCAGTCTTAAAAGACAACGAACAATTTGATGCAGTGATAGATTTTATAGCCTACAAAACAGAGCATATAGAAAAAGACTTCCAAGTATTTAATGGTAAAACTAAACAATTTGTATTTATAAGTTCTGCATCAATCTATCAAAAGCCACTTTCTAACTATGTGATAACAGAAAGCACACCTCTTTCAAATCCTTATTGGGAATATTCAAGAAATAAAATTGCGTGTGAAGAATTTCTCATGGAGAAATACAGAAACGAAGGGTTCCCTATAACCATTATCCGACCAAGTCACACATATGATAAAAAGTCTATCCCTCTTGGTGTGCACGGCAAAAATGGTAGCTGGCAAGTTGTAAAAAGAATGCTTGAAGGAAAGGAAGTTATCATACATGGTGATGGCACCTCTTTGTGGACTATGACTCATGCAAAAGACTTTGCAAAGGCGTTTTGTGGCCTCATTGGAAACATTCACGCAATTGGCGAAGCTGTGCAAATTACTGGCGACGAAACGCTTTCTTGGAATCAAATATATGAGTGCATTGCACGAGCTCTTTCTGTAGAATTGAAAGCTGTGCACGTTTCTTCAGAATTTTTAGCACTAACAAGTGACTTTGATTTGCAAGGTAGCCTTATTGGTGACAAAGCAAACTCAGTTGTCTTTGATAACACAAAACTAAAAAGACTTGTTCCAGGATTTCATTCCAGCATACGCTTTGATACTGGAATAAAGACAACAATCAACTATTTACTGTCTCACGGCGAACTTCAAAAGGATGATTATGAGTTTGATGTATGGTGTGATGCAGTTATTTCTGCACAAAAAGAAGCTATTGCCACCGTAAAAGCAAAAATGAAAAAGTTCTAGGATGGCATTTATGAAAACTGAACATGAAAAACTGCAAAAAAAATGGACACTAACGCTTTACATTATACGTCCTTTACTGAAGCGCTTGTATGGTTACACCCATGATGTAGCACCTGAAATTGAAGGAAACTACCTTGTATTGGCAAATCACTGTAGCAACCTAGACCCCTGGCTTTGTGGATTAAGCTTTAAAAGACAAATGTATTTTTTAGCTGGAGAGAATGTGTTCAGGCTTGGCTTTCTTTCATGGATTGTAAAAAAACTGTGGAATCCTATTTCTAAAGTAAAAGGTAAAAGCGATGTAACTGCAATGATGAAACTCATTCGCCATTTAAAAGAAGGGCATAACTGTAGTCTTTTTCCTGAAGGTAACAGATCTTTTAATGGAGTTACAGGTTATATCGCGCCCGCAATAGGAAAGCTCGCAAAAACCTCTGGTGCAAGCCTTGTTACCTTTAAGTTTGAAGGCCTATACTTTGCCACGCCAAGATGGGGCAATTACATTAGACGCGGGAAAAGCCACGGCTCCATTGTAAATGTATACACACAAGAACAGCTTGCAAACATGAGTGTAGATGAGGTGAACAAACATATTTTAGAAGACCTCTATGAAAATGCGTATATCACACAAGAAAAAAATCCTATAGCATTCAAAAACAAAAAAAGAGCAGAATGTATTGAATCTGCTTTATACATGTGCCCTAAATGCAACGCTGTAGGAAGTTTACAATCAAAAAAACATTCTTTTTGGTGCACTTCGTGTAATGCAAAGGCCGTTTTTACAAAATACGGATATATTGAAGGCGATTTTAACTTTACGACAGTATTAGACTGGGATACTTGGCAAGAAAATGCTTTTTATCAATACATAGATTCTTGCAAAAATGAATCGGTTGAAAAACCACTATTACAAGACAAATACGTAGAATTAACCCTTGTCGATATAGATCATAATGAAACAATAATAGACAAAGGTCAGCTTTCTTTGTTTTTAAACAGAATAGAAATTGGAAAAACGGTTCACTATTTTGAAAATATAAATGATTTTGCAATAATGTTTAGAAGAACGTTATTTTTCACCACAAAAGAAAATAAAAATTATCAAATTTTTTCAAAGCTGTTTCCGTGTGCAAGACATTATATACTTGCATACAGATATATAATGGCAAAAAAAGAGAACATATAACAAAAGGAGAACACAATCATGGAAATTTCAACTGAAAATGCCCAATTATGGGGAACGGTTGTTCAGTTAGGTGTAATTAGCCTCTTGCTCCTTGGGGCAAACATTATTCGAACTCGCATTAAAGGCATCAGAGCCTTACTTATGCCAACAGCCGTCCTCGCAGGTTTCATTTTACTTCTTTTGAGAAGCACAAACTTAGTCAATATTAGTTCTGAGTTACTTGAAACTATTACGTATCACGGCATAGCAATTGGGTTTATTGCAATGTCACTTCGTGTAAAGCATAAAAAAGAAATGCATGCGGGAGAAGGTCTTTTAGCAGTTAAAAATGGTGCTGTAATTGTTTCTGCATACTTAGTGCAAGCCATAATTGGTTTAGTAATCTCAATAGCCCTTTCCTTTACTATTCTACCAAATATGTATAGAGCGGCAGGTGTTCTTCTTCCTATGGCCTACGGACAAGGACCGGGCCAAGCAAATAATATTGGAGCCTCTTATGAACTCCAGGGCTTTATAGGAGGGCAAACCTTTGGATTAGCTTTAGCAGCAGCAGGATTTTTGTGCGCATGTATCATGGGCGTTATATACCTAAACATATTAAAAAAGAAAAATAAAACATCTATAGAACTATTCAAACATGAAGAAACAGAACTTTCAACCGATACTTTCCAATCTAAAGGCGAAATACCAATTGCTGAATCTGTAGACAAATTTTCGGTTCAAATGGGAATGGTTTTAGCCCTATATGCAGTTACCTATTTTGTTATGTACCTTATAACAAGCACCGTAAACAACAATGCACAAAGCCTAGCTTCTCTTGTTAATCCCCTTGTGATGGGATTTAACTTTATGTTTGGATCTGCCTTTGCGTCAATTACAGCCTTTGTGCTAGCAAAACTCCGTAAAAAAAACTTAATTCGTCATCAATACCAAAACAACTTTTTATTAAACAGAATTTCAGGCTATGCCTTCGACCTTATGATTATTGCCGGAATTGGATCAATTAACATTGGGGAATTACAAGGTCTTTGGATTCCCTTTATCCTAATGGCTTTTTTTGGTGGGCTCGGAACACTTTTTTTCTTACATTGGGTTGCAAAACATCTTTATAAGGATTACGTTGAACAAGGCTTTGTTGCAATGTTTGGAATGCTAACAGGTACAATTAGCTCAGGTATTTTATTGCTTCGCGAAATTGACCCTCTCTATGAATCCCCTGCTGCAAACAATCTCATAACGGGAACAGGAACAGCTATTTTCCTTGCACTCCCTGTTTTGCTTCTTGTAGGGCTTGCCCCCCAAAGCCAAACAATGCCACTTATTATAGTGGCTCTCGCTGCAGTATATTTGGCAGTAATGCTTTTCATTATATTCAAAGCAGGAAAGAAAAAGAAATAGTATGAATACAAAAAAGCTGCCGGTTGGCAGCTTTTTGCTTTACAACGGTACAACCATTACTTTACTCTAAGTTCTTTTATTGTTTTGAGTACATTTCCCCAAGCATCAACAAAAGATTGATAAAAGTATTGCACAGCACCATTTTGCTCGAATTCTTCTTCTGTTAAAGAGCCAACCCAATACGCATCTCTAAAGTCTTTGAGTTTATTATGAAGCTCATCCAAAACATAATGTGGAATGGCATTATAGATTTTAGATTCAACAATACCGTCTGTTTCAATCAATTGAGAGCAACTTCCATTGCCTTCCCAGTTCATTGTAACACAAACATCTGCACCAACCAAATCATAAAAATCAGCAGGAGTTCGCACACCCCCTGAAATATAACCCATGTTGTAACCACAAGAATAGTTCATTTCATTGACTTTTTTTGCAATTGCAGAACCGGCATGATAAAGAATATCATAATCAATATCTACTTTTTCTTCTGCTATTTTTTTTCTAAGCCATTCATTATAGATTCCGGTAATCAGTGAATAGTACATAACAGGTTTTTTTTAGT
>CAYJOZ010000103.1:0-6506 GCA_964371925.1 uncultured Treponemataceae bacterium
GGCGCTCGAATATCAGAATATAATATACTTGACTCTTGCTGCTATTATTGGTGGGCTTTTAGGAACACTATGGGATATTGATGGTAAAATTTTACGATTTGGAGAGTTCTTAGAAAGAACTTTGACAAAACATAAAAAAAACTCACAAGAGCAAGATCTAGAAAAAAAATCAACTTTTGCACACGCATTTTTAAGTGCCTCTGTATTATTTTGTGTGGGTGCAATGAGTATAGTTGGTTCTTTTGAGGCAGGCATAGATAATGATTATACGATAATTTTTACGAAATCAATATTAGATGGTTTTATGGCTATTGTTTTTACTGCGGCAATGGGAATTGGAACCGCTTTTTCAATTATTTCCATTTTTTTATACCAGGGCATTTTGACAATTTCTTCAACGTTTATTGCACCATTTGTGAGTGAAATAATGCTTGCAGAAATTTCTGCTATGGGAGGATGTTTAATCATTATGGTTGGAATAAACTTGCTGGATTTACGAAAAATCAAAACAGCAAATTTTCTTGTTTCAGTTTTTTTAATACCTATTTTTTATGCAATTGATCCCTTTGTACAAAAGATAATAGCCTTGTTTTGATGTATATGAAACAAAAAAAAATCAGTGCTCAACATCGACAAAAACTCATTGCCCAAGCAGGAGTAATTGCTTTAGTTGGGAATCTATTGCTAGCTGTTGCGAAATTAAGTGTGGGCTTTATTAGTGGAAGTCTTTCAGTTTTAGGTGATGGTGTAGATACGACAACTGATGTTATTATAGCAGCATTAACGCTAGTCATTGGTAAAATTATTTCGCGTCCTTCAGATAACTCTCACCCTTGGGGGCACGGACGAGCTGAAACCATGGGCACACTTGTTTTATCTTTTATAATTCTTTTTGCAGGAGTTCAATTGGCGGCATCGGCTATTAATCAGCTAATTAGTCAAACAACTACTGCATCAACAAGCATGCTTGCAATTTTAGTTACAGGCATATCCATTTTTGTAAAAATTCTTTTAGCAATTTCACAGCTTATCTTAGGAAAGTTATCTAACAGTTCTATGGTAAAAGCAAATGCACAGAACATGATTAATGATATAGTGATTTCAGGGTCTGTATTAGTAGGACTACTTATTTCACATGCGTTTGACGCCCCTATATGGGATCCCGTAATTGCTCTTCTTGTAAGTATTTGGATTATTAAAAATGCAATTCAAATTTTTTGGGATATGAATGTAGAATTAATGGACGGGAATACAGATAGTCAGATTTATAAACAGCTTTTTGATGCTGTGCGATTAGTTGAAGGCGTTTCAAATCCTCACCGAGTGCGTATGAGAAAAATAGCAAATTATTGGGATGTAGACTTAGATATTGAAGTACCTGGGCACTTGAGTGTTTTTGAGGCACACGAACTTGCTGAAAAGGTTTCTGATGCAATACGAGAATCTATTCCCGACATCTATGATATAATGGTTCATGTTGAACCAAAAGAAGATTCAGAAAGACACAGGTTAGAAGGCTTTGGCCTCACCGAGAAAGATTTATAAGGATTTCGAGAAGATTTGAATAAATAATTGCTTAAGAATGCCTTTTTGTTTCATTTTCCCCATTTACAATATTTAACATGTTTGCTAAAATAGGAATATGGATAAATTTGTATTAGCACCATCAATACTATCTGCAGACTTTTCGCATCTGTCAAAGTCAATAGACATGATAAATTCCTCCTCAGCAAAGTGGGTTCATATCGATGTGATGGATGGTTCTTTTGTGCCTAATATCTCATTTGGGGGACCAATTATTTCTTCTATACGTCCTTTGTCAACTCTTGACTTTGACGTACATTTGATGATTGAAAAGCCCGAAAATCATATTGAAGATATGGCAAGAGCTGGTGCCGACTGGATTACATTTCACTGGGAAGCAGTAAAACATCATCATAGATTAATACAAAATATTCATGCTTTAGGTAAAAAAGCGGGTATTAGCATTGTTCCCTCAACACCTATTTCAGTGTTGGAAGAAGTTTTGCCATTTGTTGATCTTGTTTTAATAATGTCAGTTAACCCTGGTTTTGGTGGGCAAGAACTTATTGAAGAATGTTTAACTAAAGTTAAAAAGTTAATTGCTTTGCGTGAACAAAACAATTATTCATATGTAGTCTCCATTGACGGGGGAGTAAACGAAAAAACACTCAAAGACGTAATTGGTACCGGTGTGGATGTGATAGTATCAGGTTCTGCTTTTTTTAGCGGAAATCTAAAAATATAGGAATATGTTATATGAAAAAAATTATTGCAATGTGTATTTGTACATTTCTGTTTTTAACAACTATAAGTGCTCAAAATCAAAGTGCGAGTGAAGCTCAATCATTTGGACCTGATTTTGTGCAAGGACTTGAAGCTTATAGAACAGGAGAATGGGAAGATGCGCTCTTTTTCTTAAAAAGAACGAGCAACTTCCAAAATGCCTCTTCTGATGCAGTGTGGTATTTTGTCATTATGGCAGAAATGTACTTGGCAGATTATGAAGCTGTTTTAAGAGACGGTACTACGTTTTTAGAAATATTTCAAGATAGTTCATATAAAGCAGAAATAACATATCAAACTCTTTATGCTAGTTTTGAACTTGGGTACTATGATCAAGCTATTCTGGGTTTTACAGATTTTGTTACTAAATATCCTAATCATATGTTAGCAGCCTCAGCAGTTTATTTTACCGGAGAAGCTTTGTATAACGTATATGAGTTTGAAGGTGCAAAGGTATATTTTGATAGAATTGTAGTAGATTTTCCAACAAGCGAAAAATATGAGGACGCATTATTTAGACTTGAGCTTTTAAAGCAGCGCGAACGAGAAGAGAAACTTTTATATTTACTAAGAGTTACTGGCGAAGAAGCTGTAGCTGCCCGTGAAGATTATGAAAGACAAATCAAACAATTGCAAAGTGAAGAATCATTGATACTAGGAAAACGAGTTCAAGAATTGGAACAAAGTGTTAACCGATTACAAGTTGAGAAAGTAGAATTAGAACTTCAAAATGAAAATTTGCGCAGAACAGTACAAGATCTTAATACTGTTATTGCAGAAAATACTCAGGCTGCACCTGTTGTGGATGTCGAAAATAGTAATTCTTTGATTGATAGCCTAAGCGCGAGAGCAATCGAGTTGGAACGACTCTTAGACGAATAATAAGGATGGATTATTAAAATGAAAAAAACTATAGTTATTTTTATTCTATTAGCAGCTCTAGCTGCACCTTTGCTTGCAAACGTAGATGAAAATATTGGAAATCTTAGAGTTGTTATTGAAAATTACACAGGTTCAATTGGGCTTTATAAAAAATTAGACGATGGAAGTTATCTTTCTCTATTTGATTCAAAAACTTTTACAAAAAGCCCTTCTTTCTTTGTAAACTATAACGGCAAAGCTGTTCCTTTAAACTCTAGCGGTGGTTTTAAGCTGACATCATCATATAAAAATGAGCAAGCAATAATCACAGCAGAAATGCGAAACAAATTAAAAGTTGTTATTTATTTAGATTTTTTTGCAAGTACTTCGAATGGTACAATAGATTCAGTTAAAATCACTTCTGTAGCTACAAATCTTACAGAGGTTGAGCAGGAAGTTGCAGTTAAAGCTTTCTTTGATACATCTCTGGGTGAAAATACTACGGCACATTTTATTTCTTCAATGGGTCGAGAAATAAATACAGAAATGAGCTTTAATAGTTTAAGCGACGAAGCATGGATTCAAAGTGGTAATGCAAATGCTATTGCGCGATTTTTTGTACCTAGAATAAGCAATGTTGATTCTTTAACAATGGCTAATAAAAATCTACTTATTCAAACACCATGGAACTATAACGTTCAATCAGGACGTGAATTTCATTCTCTTAATTCGTATAATAATTCAGCTTTAGCAATTACATGGCAACCCCGTGTAGTAAAAAAGGATCCAGTTGATATGCTAGAGCTTTATATTTTAACAGGGGAGATAAGCGGTTATGTTCCAACCTCTTGGCCTCCGACTCAAAAAGAAAACACCGTTTTTATTCCTGAAATACAGAGTCCAACTGATGGTCTTTCAAGACAAGACTTAGAGAAAATAAAGGAAATACTTGCTACGATTGAGTTGCTACAAGCAGACAATTCATACCTAAATGAGCAAGAAATCCTTTCTTTAAGTTCTGAAGTTGATGCCATACTCAAAAATGCAGGACGGTAAGCATAGATGGCAATTTCCGCTCTTCAAAAGGCGAAAAAGTTATTGTCTACTCGACAATTTCCTGCAGTAATTACACTTCTCGAACCTCTAATCTACGAGTATAAAGACTCATTCCAGTTTTTTTATTTATTAGGAACTGCGTGTTTATATTTAAGCGATATAGGTGGAGCTGAGTTATATTATAAAAAGGCTCGAAATATTAAGATTGCAGATGTTGACTTAATTACTGCACAAGCGGTTCTCTTTTTAAGACGCGGTGAAGTAAATAAGGCTGTTGAATATTATTTGGAAGCACAAGAATATGATCCTGATAATCCACTTGCGAGTAAAGCGTTAGAATACATAAAGCATAATAGTAGTTCTGAGGCTTTTGTTCATCTGGTTCAAACGGGGAATATAAAACGGTTTTATCCGAAGCTGGGAGTCAACCCTAAAGTAATCAGAATTGGAATCTGCGTTTCTGTTTTAATTGTCGCCTTTTCTACATTCTTTCTTTTTAGAGCTCCATCTACTGGTGTCGAAGGATCTAGAGCTGATCTATCAGATTTTGTGTTGACTATTGATGAAAAAAAAGACGCACTTATTCAAGATACTGCATCATCAGTTTTTAGGTACATACTAACGCAAGATGAGCTTGAAGATGCATACGCAGAAGCACAAAAATATTTCCAGAGCTATAAAGATAATCTATCTCAAATAGAAATAAACCGCATCTTAAACTCAAATGCCTCTGCTTCCATACGACAAAAAGCGCGCTTGTTAGGTGATTATCTGCAAGAACCCACATTTGACAGTGATATTGATAATTTTACTTACGAACAGGTTAGCGAAGATATTTGGTTATATTTAGATACGTGGGTGATTTGGTCAGGTAGAATTACAAATGTGCACGAAACACCGAATGAATATCGTTGTGATTTGCTAATTGGTTATGATACTTTACAAAAAGTTGAAGGGTTTGTCCCATTGGTTATTCAGCAGCCAGTGAACATTGATACTTCTTTACCCGTACAAATACTGGCACAAATCAGTGTCGAAGATGGTAGGCTATTGCTACGAGGTAAGTCAATATATCAACCTTTGGTAGGAAATTAGGCCGATGAAAAAATCTGTTGTTTTTTTCATCAACCTGTCGAGTTTGCACGAAAATTTTTGAAAAATCTTTATTTTCGTTACAAACATCGCAGTTAAATCTATTGTAGTCACTGCAAAACTGAAGTTTTTTAGTGGCCTTTCGGAAATAAGTAACTTTTTTTCTTTTTTTTTCAAAAGCTTCGACAAAATAGAAAAAATGATACAAAATATAAAGTAGGTTGCTAAAAGCCTATGCATGTTTAGCGACTTTTCGAGTTTGCTTAAAAATCATTATATTGGTTTGATTTTTATTGCAAACGTAACATAAAAATTAGAGTAGCCACTGAAGGATTGTAGTTTTTTAGTGGCATCAGATGAGGGAGGCTATTATGGCAAAAGCGACAACTGAAATGAATGTTCCTACAGACTTAAATGAAAAAATGCAAGCTTTAGAAGCTGCACGTTTACAGATTGAAAAGCAATTTGGTCAAGGTTCTTTAATGAAGCTTGGAAATGTTACTAATACAGCTGGAGTTGATGTTATTCCATCAGGTTCAATTATGTTAGATGAAGCTCTTGGGATAGGTGGATACCCTAGAGGGCGAGTTATTGAAGTGTATGGGCCTGAGTCTTCAGGTAAAACGACACTTGCACTTCATGCTATTGCAGAAGCTCAAAAACTCGGAGGAATTGCTGCCTTTGTTGATGCTGAACATGCATTAGATCCAAAATATGCAAAGAATCTTGGTGTAAACATTGATGATTTATGGGTTTCTCAGCCAGATACAGGGGAACAGGCCTTAGAAATTGCAGAAAGTTTGGTGCGTTCAGGCGCGGTTGATATTATAGTTGTAGACTCCGTTGCGGCACTTACACCGCAGGCAGAAATTGAAGGTGATATGGGTGCTTCTCATATGGGGCTTCAAGCGCGTCTTATGAGCCAAGCCTTGCGAAAGCTTACTGCCATTATTGGAAAATCAAAAACAATTATTATATTTATTAACCAAATAAGAATGAAAATTGGTGTAATGTTTGGAAATCCTGAAACAACTACAGGTGGTAATGCTCTAAAATTTTATGCATCGCTAAGACTCGAAGTTCGTAGAGTAGAATCTATCGATGCTAAAGGCGAAGAAGATGCCGTTGGTAATAGAGTACGTGTAAAAATCGTAAAGAATAAAGTTGCTCCTCCTTTTAGAAAAGTTGAG
>CAYJOZ010000104.1:0-6499 GCA_964371925.1 uncultured Treponemataceae bacterium
AATTGCCCAAAATATATCGTATGACCCAAATGAAACGATGCTCAAAGCAATTGAGAACTATTATAATAAAAACAAAGCTCGATTACATAAAAATACGGTGTTTTCTCTATGTGATGCAGTATATGGAATTTGTAGATATATGGGACGCCCAGCTTTAACAAAAAGGGGTAAACAAATTTTGTCTGATATGATGCAAACAAACGCCGACTCAGCAGTGCACCAAAAGGTACGAGAAACCTTATACTTATTTATTGAGATAGAAAATTAAAATATTACTGGATTTTTTACAAAAGATATTGTATAATACTACTATCATGGGGGACATATGAAAAACATTTGTAAGGCAGTACTTTTGTTACTTTTGTGCATGCCTATTTATTCACTTGAAGTTGACAGATTAGAACTTGAATCTGCTGGAGATGAAACATCCGTAATTTTCGTTAACTACGAAGGGCCACACGATGTTATCAATACTATTTCTGAAATTGAAAGTATTGGATCAGGGCTTGCTGTTCCCATTAGTGGAGATACTCAAACAGCTCAAAACGCAGGTGATGTAAATCGCTACTATGTTATACATGCAGTTGATCCAGAAACACCAAATGGTTTAGACGCAGACATCCTTATTCTAGGTGAACAAGCAAATGTAGACCATATTGATAACGTTAGAAGAATTATTTCTTCGTATCTACAAACAGCGTATGATTATAGCGAAGCAGACGCACAAACAATTGCTGTTTTCACAACAGTGTATAATGCCGTATATCGAGGGCAAATGGATGTGTTTACTGAAAAATATAAACCAATTGTAATTGAAAATATTAATGCTGCAAAAGTAGGTTTATCGCTCAACTATGAAGATTGGCCAGGAAATACGCAAATAGTTATTCCTCTTGCATCTTTAGATGGTGGACTTGGAACAGTAGACACTGGTGTTATTTCAGATCCAGAAGTAATTGAATCAATGCAAGAAGATCCAGGAATGGGTATTGAAGAGCGTAAAGATTTAGTTGAAATAAAAGAAGAAGAAGCTCAAATAGCTGAGGAAAATGCACAAGAAGCTCAAAAAGAAGCTACTGTTGCAAAGCAAGAAGTTGTAGCACAAACCACAGTGTTAGAAGAAAAAGTAGAAGAAGCAGAAGTTAAGCAACAAATAGCAGAAGAAAATCCTGATGACCCTGTAGCACAAAGAGAAGCTGAAGAAGCCAAACAAGAAGTAGAAGAACAAGAAAAAGTTGTTGAACAAGCAGAAGAGCGCGTTGTAGAATTACAGCAAGAAGCAGAAGAGCAACAAACTATAGCAGATACCAAAAGAACAGATGCACAAACCGATAGGGTAACTATTGCAGAAGATCAACAAGAAATTATCCGAGAAAGAGCCGCTCGAGGTGATGAAGTTCTCGTGTTAACATATGGACTAAAAATTGTTGATGAATCTAGCTTATTATCTACACTTGTTTTAATTGATACAAAATCTGGTGTTGAGGTTAAGGAATCTCCTGTAAATGTTATTAGAAATCGTACCGTATACTCTGCGGGTGAAGATTATATAGCCGTTGCTGGAACTACTGGCGGAAATGCTGCAGTGCGACTAGTCAAGCTTGATAGTTTAGATATGGATATAATTGATCAATCTGAAGAAAAGTTAGCTATTGATTCTGTACTAGTAAAAGATGGCGATTTTTATTATGTTGTAATAGAAGATGGCAATAAAAATGTTGTAGCAAAATATGACACAGAACTTTTACAAGTATTAAAATCAGATGTCGATGTATTACCACAAACGCCTATAACAATTACTGATTTAGGTATTATGGTTACAGATAAAGATGGCATCGCTAAGCTATTAGATGCAACAACACTTCTAGGCGTTGAAAACGTTGAATAATGAGGAATAAAAATGAAAAATAAAAATATAGTTACGGTGCTTTTTAGTATAGTTTTAATTACACTTGTAATAGGATGTTCTTCCACCCCGGAAGCAGAAGCAGGTGTGGACATCGTAATAAATGATTTAATTGGCACATGGGAAATTGAAAAAGAGTTCACATACAAAGAAGAAGGTGTTTCATACGGAAAAGCAAGAGATGTACTTATTTTTTCTGATGGTGCAACAGACGATGGCTTGTTTTTAGAAGTTCAGGTTACAATTACTGAAACAACTCCAGAGGCACCAGAGGGCTTTGACGTTGGAGATACTCAAACGCTTTATCTTAATGAAACTGGCACAATAAGTATTGTAGAAAATAAAGTAACATTGCAAGCTAAATCACCGTATTTAAATCCTAGCACATTTGATTTTACGTTTGAAGACGGTAGTAAGTCTAAGTTTATATGGGATGGAATAGGTTACAATAAAAAGTAGCTGTTCAAAGGCACTGCATCTTGCAGAGGCCACTGAAAAACTTCAGTTTTGCAGTGGCAACCTTAGATTCATTGCGATGTTTGCAATGAAAACGTAAACATCACTAAAATTTTCATGCAAACTCGACCGGTCACTGGAAAAGTAACAGACTTTTTCAGTGACCTACATCTTGCAGTGCCTTTTTGTTTATATCAAAGCATTTGTATAGTCTAGTTGTTTATTAACTTTTTTGCTACAGTTAACAGTTTTTCGTGTTCGTTCATAGATGGATCATCAATAGTTATTTTTAATAGTTCTGATAATACATAACCAACTTGTTTTCCTTTTGGGATTCCAATTGAAATCAAGTCTTCACCATTAACGTGTAAGTCTTTTAAACTCAAAACATTTGCTTCACTCAATACAGCGTTTATTCTATCCTTAAACTCAAGGAGATTAGCGCTCCATGGGCCTTTTTGCAATAAAGCGGGACTATTCGTCATTCCAGAGACATCGGCAATACGCAAGTCGAATAGATCTTCAATTGCATTTTGTAATGATTTGCCTAAGCCATTTGGTGGTGTTATGCGAACAAGGAATCTACGTATAGCGGAGTCTGTCCACGTTGACTCATAGTGAAACATGTGGTTTTCAACAAGGTGGCAAACATAACGAATTATATTATTTGAATATCGCATACGCTTTAATACATGTTCACATATTTTAGCTGACGCTTTTTCATGGTTAAAAAAAGTGATGTTTTCACCGACAATTTTTCTAGTTTCAACTTTTCCGATATCATGAAATAGGGCTGCAAGACGAATAATGGGTTCTTTTTCACTATTTGTTTTTGCAAAATCACATGAATAGTAAAGATGATCGAGAATATCATGTTGGTGATGTCCCCGTTTATCTGCTTGTGTAACCCCTCTTGCACTATGTAATTCTGGTAAAAACAACTCAAGCATTCCTGTTTTTTCCATAAGTTTTAATGCGACTGAAGGTTTGTTAGATAATAACATCTTAGTGAACTCATCTCGGAACCGCTCTATGCTTATGTTTTTTGTTATTGGAATTGTCTTTGAAATTGCCTCAAAGGTTTGCTGTTCAATAGTGTATTCAAGTTGTGATGCGAATCGAATTGCTCTAATGGGCCTAAGCCCATCTTCTGAAAATCTATCTTCAGCTTTTCCCACTGTTTGAATACACCTTTTCTTTATATCTTTTTTTCCTTGAAACGGATCTGCAATCTTTCCCGTTTTAATATTTATAGCTATTGCATTTATGGTAAAATCTCTTCTAGAAAGGTCTTCTGTAATTGTTGATGCATAACTAATGGCATCTGGGTGCCTTCCGTCTGAATAATCTGACTCAGTTCGAAAGGTTGTAACCTCAATATGTTCACCCATAAAAAGTACTGTAACTGTACCATGTGCTATTCCCGTTTCTATTACGTGGTTAAATAGCTTTGAAACATCCTGTGGACTTGCATTTGTGGCAAGATCAAAGTCTGATGCAGTTTTCCCGCGTAGCATATCTCGTACTGCTCCACCTACGAGCCAAACTTCAAAGCCCGCGTTGGTGAAAAATGGAGACATTTTTTTTAATATAGCTGGTATTTTTAATGAGCTAAACATATTGTTGAGTATATCATATTTTAAAAGTATTGTGAATAAGTGAATAATAGTATATACTAAGTTTGTATGAATGTTCTAATCTTTACAGGTGGTCAACATCCTGATAAATCGCAATATGATTCTTATATTAAAAATTGTAATCTTTTTGATTTTGTCATTGCCGCAGATTCTGGTTTTGATACAGCATGCTCATTTGGGGTAGAATGTAATTTGGTAATTGGCGATATGGATAGTATTACCAATAAAGATGCTTTATCACACGTACCTAAATCTTCTGTAGTTACCTATCCAACGGACAAAGACTTTACTGATACTGAACTGGCTCTTAATGAAGCAAAAAAGAGAGGCGCTACAAAAATTACTCTTGTAGGTGGAGATGGAGGGCGCATAGATCATACGTTAGCATTATTAAAAATTTTTCAATGTGCACCATTCCCAAATACATGGCTTTGTAAAGAGCAAGTGGTTTTTTTACTGGATGAAGCAAAACACCCTGAGCAGCTTTTCTTTCTTTCACCAAAAGAGAGTATTTCTATATTTTCTGTTTTTGAAGAAGGAAAAATTTACTCTGATGGCTTAGAGTGGGAGCTAAATAATATTACTTGGAAAGATGGAGCGTATAGTATTAGTAATAGAGTAAAAAGCTCTATTGAAAAGGTAAGTTTAAAAGTTCTTAAAGGTAGATTTTTTGTATTATTGCCATATAGCATTTTTAAAATGAATGAAATATAAAGTAAAAAGATACTAGATTGTTAATAGAGTGTGCAATGCATGCCGGCACAATGGTTTTGCAATATATAACAGATAGTCGTAGCACAATGGCCGATAAAAGTGCAGAAAAAACTGATATTATTCCTAAATATACGTGTGCAAGTGCAAATAGTATAAAACATAGACATTCAATTAGTAGTCGAAAAGCTTTATTTGCATGATTTATGGCATTATTATTGTTTGAAAAAATCTTAAAAAAATACACCAACTTTTCAGGAAGAAATTGTCGAAAAAGTAGTTCTTCAAAACAAGCGAGGGTAATCACTGAAAAACAAAACCATAGCAATGAAGATAGGGTACTTGGAATATCGCCAAGTATAACTGGGGGTAATTGCTCTATTCTTTGAGAATAATAACTTGAAACCATGCTGATTAGAAAGAGAATAATATAGATATTAATACTTTTTAAAATTAGTCTAAGCAATGGAAATAGTGAAAAATGTGGGCGTAAGCGATAATAAACATCTGAATCGTACATACGCATGATGAGGTATATTATCACTAATAATCTTATAAATATAGTTAAAAATGAGTAATTAATATTCAACGTTACCGTATTTTGACGTGAAATTAGTAACGAAGGCAATATAAAAGTGAAAAAAATTAAAGAAAATTCAAAAAAATCAAGTAATAAGTGTTTTTTTTTCATGCGACCTATAGTATAGTATAATAAAAGGAAGAAAATGTATACCGCTGTACCAATATTAATTATACTTTTTATACTCTTTGTACTCATACGCATTGTAGTGATTTTTTCTGGTGGAATTAGATTTTATGCAACTGGGTTAGATGCGGGATTTAGTTTTTCTGAGATAGCTATGCTGTGGAGATTGTGTTCTGCGGCTGAACTTGATAATCCTGAGTCTGTTTTTATTTCTGTAGCTGCTATTGATAGAAGTATAGCACAAATAAAGCAAACGAGTAGAATTGAAGGAACAGAAGATAGTCCTAAAATAAAAAAAATTCTCGCCACGATGTATGAATATAGGACAAAAGTTGACTTAGATCCAAGAAGAAATAAGGGAATTAAAACAACAAAGTCAATTAGTATTGGTCAACGGCTTCATATATTGCTAAAGGGGCATGGAGTTTTTACATCTCAGGTTGTTAATAACGGGCGTGAATTAACTATTTCTTTGCCGTTAAAAAATAAAAAAGTTGCGCTAGCTAGTCAAGATTGGGTAAAAAAGGATATCTCTGTTTATTTTTATCGTTACGAAGATGCATCCTATGTGTTTGATGCCCGTGTTCGTGGTTCAATGCAATTCGGGAGTCATGTATCCTTATTTTTGCCTCATACCGATAAAATTTTAAGAACACAAAAGCGATCTGCGATTCGTTGTGAATGCAATGTAAAGGGATTTTTATATGTTCAAGCGCTACAAACAGAAAACATTGATGAATCCAATATTCCTGGGTTAAAGTGCCTAGTGGAAGATATTTCTGAAGACGGTGCACTTATTCGGATTGGCGGGAAAGGCAAAAAAAATTTAAAACTTCGCTTAGAATTTTTATTAGATGATGATGTCATTATTATGTCAGGGCAAGTTCGAGGTGTAGAATATAATGAAGCTATGAATGTTTCTCGACTTCATTTTCAATGCCTAGAAATCGATGAAGAAGAGA
Source organism: uncultured Treponemataceae bacterium (assembly GCA_964371925.1). Lineage (GTDB taxonomy): Bacteria > Spirochaetota > Spirochaetia > Treponematales > Treponemataceae > CAYJFX01. Next base: position 6,379 of record CAYJOZ010000104.1, read on the forward strand.
AAAATAAAATTTTAACCTATGTATATACATTTTTAACTGAGAACAAAGATAAAGAAAGTGTTGCACATTCACCACAAAATAACTATAATGGTAATGTCTCAACTTAGCAAACTGTTGAAGG
>CAYJOZ010000105.1:0-6461 GCA_964371925.1 uncultured Treponemataceae bacterium
CGGAAATTTTACCTTTACCGCAAATAAACTTGTAGGTGCAGATATGTTTTTGGATGAAGCATCTGTTACAGGAACCGAGAATGCACTCATGGCGGCTGTACTTGCTGAAGGTCAAACAATTATTACAAATGCAGCCTCTGAGCCTCACGTACAAGATTTATGCAATATGCTCAATTTAATGGGTGCAAAAATATCAGGAATTGGTTCTAACATATTAATAATCGATGGTGTTGAAAAGCTTGGTGGGTGTGAGTTTAAAATAGGGCCTGACTTTATGGAAGTTGGATCATTTATAGGCTTAGCTGCAGCAACAAAAGGAAGCATTACAATTGAAGGCATTGAGCCGAGAGATTTACGACCTATTAAACTTGCCTTTGGCAAACTAGGCATCCATTGGGAAATTGACGGGACTACATTGCATGTAAACCAAACACAGTCGATGCAAGTTAACACAGACCTTGGTGGAATGATACCTAAGATTGACGATGCCCCATGGCCGGGCTTCCCACCCGATTTAACAAGCATTATGACCGTTGTTGCCACTCAAGTAGAAGGTACCGTTCTTATTCACGAAAAAATGTTTGAATCTCGGATGTTTTTTGTAGATAAATTAATTGGCATGGGAGCTAGAATTACCCTCTGTGACCCTCATAGAGCAGTTGTAACCGGTCCTTGCACTCTCCATGGAGATGAAGAGCTAACTTCACCCGATGTTAGAGCTGGTATGGCGATTGTAATTGCAGCAATGTGTGCAAGTGGAAAAAGTGTTATCAAAAATGTATATCAAGTTGAAAGAGGTTATGAAAACCTCGCTGAACGTTTAAAAAGCTTAGGAGCGAGAATCGAAAGATTTGATGTATAGCATACTCTAAAATGTTTCCAAAATACTCTCATAAGCCGCCTGAATGCGTAAAAACGCTTCTGCGGCTATTTTTTTCTGTGATTCAGATAAGTCACCTACAGTATCGGGATGATACAATGCTACAAGAGATCTATGAGCACTTTTTACAACTTCTATGCTTGCATCAGGGCTTATGCCTAGCAACAAATATGCTTGTTCCAGTTTTGCATCACCGGTCTCATTAAGATACATAGGGTTTTGAAGCAAATCTGCAAGATACTCCGATGGTTTAATTCCTCGCTCACTATTCCAATCATATTCAACAACAGACAAGAATGTAAAAATCGACCATAAAAGCTTTTCGTACTGTGTGTCATGCAAAGGCTTTTTTAACAATGTCGCACCAAGACACTCTACAATTAAGTCACCATTTAAGCTTTCACAGCGAGATGCAATTCTACACAAGCTTGTCCAGTCTGCCACATAATATAGTGAAAATCTTTTTTGCATTTGCATTCCTGCAAAATCAGCATTTCCGGTACAATATACACCGAGTGCTGCAACAAGCATAGCTCCATCAAATGGTTCATCAGGAGTGGATTCCATTTCACCAGTGGTGCCACTTTTTTTAAAAGGATTTTCAATAGTTTCTTCAAGTGAAGCATCTGCCTTTAGTCTATGTATAAGTGTTTTAACAAAAAAAGTTGTTAGACAACCGACGATTCCTAGTGTAAACCCACCTAAAAGCCACAATATAAAACCTACAACTAAAAAGCTATACGTCTTAAAAAAGGATTTACAGTAAACAACGATTTGCTTCATCTTTTTCCTTTGCATAGCAAATTATTTTTGTTTCGATACAGTATGTAATGATAAAAAACGTACCGAGAACATAATAATTAACAAAACAAACACCGCTAACGTAGTTGGAATTTGCCAAGAGCCATCAACCCTTGCTAAAGCGAGCGATATTAAGCTCATGCCATAGGATATAAGCTGCCTAATAGCTTCCGCTACAAACGTAAATATTGGAACAATTATTATCCAATAAAATCTAAAAATAGAGTTGTCTTCTAATCTAAAATTCCAAGCTTGAATAGCTAAAAAAAGAAAAATTGAAAACCAGAGAAAAGCATAGCTTATCCTGTGTAAAAAGAAACTTGAGTATACAAGTTCTGAGAAACCGAATTGCTCTGCTTTTGGAATAAATGTTAGCAACGATGCCAAGTTAATATATTGAGGACCTGCAGAGGCATCTAAAATTAGTTCAAAATCCTCCAAGCTCATTGGAAGAAGTGTTAAGCTATCATCAAGCCTGTCTGCACCACCTACCGTAAAACTAGGTGCACTCACTATACCCTTTGTGTTCCTATCGACCGACATTAATAGCAAGCGAGGCACAAGAGCTTCCTCGGAAAGATTCAATACAGCGCTGACATTATCATTGAAACTTGCAAGTGGTTGCCCAATGAGTTTTACATAAGGAACACTAAATGACTGCAAAACTGTTCCATTTGCCTCTTGTAATTCACAAGAGTAATTTCGTAAATACTTAACAATATTCCCTGCAATTCTTACATTTGATACACCGCCAATATGAACTGTGTAAAAAAGTCCATCACTTCTACTTACGCTAAAGGATACATTTTTAGCCTTTTCAAAATGTGCTAGATCTACAGTTTCATCAATAAAGAAATACTCATTAAGAAGTGCATTTTTTGATAATTCAAAATAGCGCATTACATCAGGATCATATGGAATTACATTGTATAAATCAAGGAACGTGTAATATGCCTTCAAGGCATCGCCTTCAACCAAAGCAGCATAACCCTCTCTCTTAAGCTCAAAGACTTTCATATCATCTGTAGATTCAAATCCAGACCATGTTTGCAAGAGATTCCAAGAATCAAGTGAAATCATTTGCAATTCTTGGCTATTTGGGTTATTATCCCCGCCAAGTTCTAATCCAATAAAAGCATAATAATGTGCATCAAAATAGTTATTATTTTTAAACGCTTCCCGAGCTTTTTCAAGCATTGTAAGAACAGTAGCTGCTGTTGAAAACTCATCTTCTTGATTAACTATTTCAAATTCTGGAAAGTATTCCAATGTTTCTACAGCTATTTCTGCAGGGGTTCTCTCATACAATTCTTTTAAAGTATGTGCTTCTTGTGATTCGGGGTATAATGCAAGCGCACTGTCAATGAATGATAAGGCTGAATAAATTTCGTCATTGGAATGAGAGTCTTTACTTTGCTCAACATACCAGTTATAGTCAAGATAGCGATTTTCTTTTTTACTAAGCGCATCATTAATCATTGGTTGGAAAATTTCAGCCGCGCAAAAAAGCAACACCACATTGACAACAATCGTTAAAACAATGCGTTGATAATTAAGCATTTGTAACGAAGAAAAACTGCGTAAAATTCTATCCCCATCTTTATCAATATAGGTTGCAAGAACTACAAAAAAAACAGAGGCAAATATGGAAGGAAGCCAAGTAAAAAATTCAAGAACTCCCGCTAAAAATTTATATGAAAATACATCAACATCAAGCAGTTCGGGAATATCAATGGTAAAAAAAGAAAAAATGACTAACCCTATAAACCATAAAAGAGTGTAGACCAATGTACGAATTGCAATTTTTTTTATCAGCATATTAGTTCCCCTCTTTTGTTGTTATCTTTTGCTTCGCACTTGTTACAAGGCCTAAAATAAGAATTACAAATGTAATAATACAATTAAACACAAAAACGGTTAGCTTGGTACTGTATAATACATCCCAATCATATCTATATATTTGAGCATTTATCCATACAATGGCACACCACAAAAACAATATATTTGCAACATTTATTAGTTTCCATTTCGAAATTGAACGCAAGCTATATAATGATGAAAGTGCTAGCCCAAGTGACGCGTAAAACAAATAAGTAATCCTACCATTTTTACCAGCTTCAAGTGCTTTATCGCGAAGCAAAAGCAAGTCTGAAAATATACTAAATAAACTATCCGAAAACTGAATCGAATACATTTCAAGTGATTGCGCTAAATAATTAAAAGAATCTGGTGTAAAAAAAATGGTTGCCGGTGAAGGAGAAACCCCTGTTAAAAGAAAGCTCACTTTTAACTCTGGAGAAAAAAATAGAAATAGCGGAATAAGAATCAACCATACTGCTAAACACAAAAAGACATACGTTAAAAAGGAGAGCATAGAATATGTACCAATTTTTATGATCCTTAATACCATTACAACAAGTGCAACTACAGCCATCATAGGGCACAAGTATAAAAAAGCATACAGAAATATATCCAGAGCATAAAGTGAATAATCTATTGTTTCAATTTGCGGTAGCGGGCACAATACAAAAAAAACAGCCAAAATTAGCGAAAGAAATAGCGTTATAGCAATATATATAGGAACGATAAGCAGGTCTTTTTTCATTCTTTTATGATACCATGATTTTCTAATAAAAACAACTATTGGATCTTATTTTAAACAAAAAAAGGTTGTTTTATCACTAAAACAACCTCGTATAAAAAAACAAGAAAATTATCCTAAAAATACTTGTCCTTGATCATCAATTGCAAGAATAGTCTTACATTCTGAGCATCGGAATCGCCCTGCTCGAGTTGCTTTTAATTTCTTTGAGCACAATGGACAAGAAAAGGTTTTAGGGAACACACCTACTACAGCAACAGTTTCTTGTTGGAAAAAGGCTATAGCAGAATCAGTAGATTCTTTAATATTAAAAAATTGAGAAAAGCCTAATAGTTGAAAAACTTCATACACCTTTGCTTGAATTTCAAGCAAAACAATATCGCCACCCTTAGGTTTTACCATCTTTAAGAATGCTGTAAAGGATCCAATACCTGTTGAAGAAACATAGTTCAATGTTGCGCAGTTGAAAATGAGATTTGTATATCCTGCATCAACTACTTTTGCAACTCTTTTTTGAAAGAAACTAGAGTTATAGGTATCAATATATCCATTTAGATAAAGGATAACACACTTATCTACGCCTTGAGCTTTTTCAAGTGAAATCTTTAGACTATCATCCTTTTCGTCATCAAATCCTGGTACCAAATTGTTGTTTAAAGCCATATTTTATTCCTTGTCTTAATTCTATACATATACCCTTCTATAATAATACACTAAAAGTCACATCTTTGTCAAATGCCATTTAACAAAAATACAACAATTATTTAATTAAAATATAGGGTCCCAACCACCATCTATATTTACAAGAGCGCCATTAACCATGGGCTGTTCAAGCAAATTTATTGCCATTGCGGCAATCTCTTTTGTTTCAATCAACTTTTTTTGTGGCATTTTTTCTTGTAAATGCTCACAAAGCGTATCATCTATATATTCCGTCTGGGTAAACCCAGGAAAAATAGCATTGCACGTAATCCCATATTTAGCATACTCGCAAGCTGTAGAACGAACAAGCGAACTAACAGCAGTTTTTGCTGCTGCATATGCCGGATTTGTTTTAAATGCACTTACCCGATCAGTTCTTGTCCCACCAAATAACAAAAATCTTCCCCAATTTTTTTTTATCATTGATTTCAATGCTGTACTAATTACCATTCCCGGCAATAAAAAATTTAGCTCAGACATTTCTTCCCAAGAGTCAACACTCATATCGTGTAGACTCCTCTGTAAAAAAGGGCCATAACAGATACAAATAATATCGGCAGAATGTATTGCTTTAATAATAGGTGAATCAAAAAAAAATTTTGCAAACCCTACTTCAAAACGTTGAATTAATTGTTCCGTTTCAACAGATTGTTGTAAATCTTCTATAAGATTGTTAAATGCATTCGAGCTATGCCCGCCATGCACGATTAGAGAACAATTTTTTTTCGCAAGTTCTCGACAAATACTAGCTCCAATTCCGCCACTGCCGCCGATTACTAAGGCTCTTTTACCTAAAAAATTTAGCATAATTCTATTATAGTAAAGGATATATCAAAAAAATAAAAGTTTCAAGTATAATGAAATAAAAATGACATTTTTTTATGTAGTTTTATTTTTTATTTTGCAGTATACTATTCAAAAAGTAATGCATTTGGAGTTTATATGCAATTATCGCAAGTGGCTATTATTCTATGCCGCCCAGACGAAAGTCGAAACATAGGCTCAGTTTGCCGAGCAATGTTAACGATGGAAATAAAACGCTTACGAATAGTTGGTGAGCGTAAAGATTATGATGAAAACCAAGTAAAAACGCTTGCAGTGCATGCAAAAACTATATGGGATAGCGTAGAATTCTTTGATACGTTAGAAGAAGCAAGTTCAGATTGTGTACTCATAGCTGGTACAACACGACGTAGAGGGCAAAAACGAAAAAATGCATTGTTACTACCAGAAGAATTTGCAAAACATGTCGCTAAAATTCCCAATACTGATCAAGGTCCTTCTCTAGCTGTTGTCTTTGGTAATGAGCGCACGGGTCTAACAGACGAAGAGTTGGATGTATGCACCATGGGTGTTACAATTCCAACTAGTAGTGACTGTGGTTCCCTAAACTTATCGCATGCAGTACAAATAATAACCTATGAACTCTACCGAGCAAACAAAGCAAGTACAATTTCACCGGGGTATACGCCGCTT
>CAYJOZ010000106.1:0-6424 GCA_964371925.1 uncultured Treponemataceae bacterium
TTTTAGATGCATCAAAAAATTTAAAACTTTATTTACAACTTAGCAAAACAATGCTTGATAAAGCAATGAAAGATTTTGAAAACAAAGAAAGTGAATTAAGTCTTAATGTATCACTTTTTGATATTCAATCTAAAGAGTTTAAAGCTTGGTTTTTAGAACGAGTAAAACAACATCCTGACCCATCAAAAATTATTATAGAGTTTGTAGAAACCGAAAACTATAACGATGAAAAAGAACTTGAAAACTTTTTGGCCGATGCAAGAGATATAGGATGCAAAATTGCCATAGACGACTTTGGAGTAGGATTTGCAACCTATACTTCTATTATGTCACTTCGACCAGATATTATTAAAATTGATGGTGATATTATAAAAAATCTTGCAACTTCCAAAGAAAGCAAGCTGATTGTAGATGCAATTTGTTATATGGCACGGCTAATAGGAGCTTTCATTACCGCAGAATTTGTTGAAAATGCAGATATCCAACAAATATTGCAAGAAAATAATGTACATTTTTCTCAAGGCTATCACTTTGCAAAGCCCGAGCCATTTGAAAACTTAACAATTCAGTAAAGCTATTTTTTACAGAGCAATACCATTGTCCGTGCGGTATGATCATAAGGAGATTTGTCAAAATCTCCATAAATTTCCACCGTTTTGTAACCACAAGTTAAAAGAATTTCTCTAAGTTCCACAGCAGAATATAAGCGCTGCACAAACTCATGGGTTAAACGCTCACCTGTGCTGTTGTCAACAAGTGTCCAGTTAGAGCGAAGTCCTTCCCAAGCGCCTTCAACCGTAAACTTGGTTAAAACCGTTTTGCCAGCACGTTCAAACCATTCGCCTTCAGTAAAGTCCCTAACAGCTATTTCCCGCGATAAACATTCCATTATAAAGCAGCCATTATCTTTTACCGTACCGGCAATGCGGCGCAAAATAAGTTCATCGTCTTTTTTATTATCACAGTATCCAAATGATGTATAAAGGTTTACCGCACAATCGAACTTTTTTTCACTTTCAAATTCTCGAAGATCAGTTTGCACAAGTGTAATCGGCACACCTTCGGCATCAGCACTTTCTTTTGCTGTTTGCAAAAAAGGCTTTATAAGATCTACCCCTGTTACGTCTAAACCCAAAAGTGCAAAATCTATGCTTATTCTCCCTGGTCCACAACCGGCATCCAGTATCGAAGAATTATTATGTAAATTTGCTAAAACCTTTATTTGATTTGCCACAGTGGATGCTTCAGCCCAGCGTTGTTCATCAAACATAATGGGCCCAAAATTAAGCCAAAAATCATCTTTTTCAAACCACTCTTGTTTTTCCATTTTAATTTCACACCTTTTGAGATTTTGACACTACGTTTCGTTCAAGGATTACTAAAATAACTAGTATTAGTAAAAAACTAGGAACTATAAAAAAGCTTTTCCCAAGGCCTACTGCATCTCCTATAAAGCCCATAATTAAAGAAGCAAGCCCAAACCCTGGCACGCCAGCACATGACATTAATATAAAAGCAGCAGTCGCATCAATATGGGGAATTCTGTCAACCGCATACGACTGAATCGATGGCCAAAAACATGCAATGCTCATACCTGCTAAAAAGAGCACTAAAAAAAACAATGACACCGTTTCGACAAAAGGAATAATAAAGGCAACAATGCACCCAAATCCAGCAGAAGTTAAAATAAAGCGACGTAAGTATTTTTGACCAACTAGCATACCACCAATAAGACGCACAGCCATCATACCCGCTGCAAAAAAAGCAGTACCAAAACCACCCATACGAGGATTTGCAGCAAAGTTAACTTGTATATAACTAGCGCTCCAAAATGTAAACGCACCTTCCGCCCCGCCTGCAAATACCATCATTGCACAAAAGACCCAAAAACGTTTTACCTGTACGCACGCTCGATATTGCCCAATAACTTGCTTGATAGTTAGTCCACCATGAGAAACATCTTGACGCCTCAAAAGATGCATCCCTATACCAACAACAAATGAACAAATTGCTAAAAAAATAGCAATGTTACGCCACGAAATACCTCGAGTAAGTAGGTCGCCAGCCAAAATAACTGTAGTCAAAACACCAACCGACCAAAAGGCGTTTGTGATATTCAAATATCTTCCAGAATCCCCGGGATGTATATCAGCTACTAAAGGATTTATAAGACCTTCAATGATGCCTGATGCAAGCCCTAATATTACCGTTGCCCCTAAAATAGCAGAGTAAGACGGAGCAAAGGCATATACAAGATATCCAATAGTAAGGCCAAAAAGTCCAGTTGTTAAAGAGCGTACCTTTCCCACCTTGGCAGCCATAAAGCCACCAAAAAAAAGTGATACAAATATGAGCATTGAGCGTACACCTTCTATCCCACCACCAGCAGATAATGAAAAATTAAGCTCATCTGCCATAGCCAATAAGCAAATTGGTGTAACTGTTGCACTTGCAGCATACAAAAGCATGCAAGCAATTGCACCATAATCAAGAGGTTTTAATTTTATATTCATAGCTCAAGAGTACTTTATATTGCAAAAATATTCAATGCAGTGTACAATGTAAAAGAATAATAAAGGGAAAAAAAATGAAAAAAACAGTATATGTCATCGGACATAGAAACCCCGATACCGACTCAGTTGTCTCGGCAGCAGCGTATGCACACTTAAAGCAAGAACTAGGATTATCAGGCTGTAAAGCAGCAAGGGCAGGTAAAATGTCCCCGCAAACTGAATATATTTTTAACAGGTTTAAAGTTCCAAATCCAGAATACATTCCAGACCTACTACCAAAAGTACAATATTATATGCAACAAGGCTGTGATACAGTTGATGAAGGAACATCACTCTGGGCAGCGGTTGCAAAAATGGAAACAAGCCAATCAAAAGTACTTCCAATCGTAAATAAAGAGGGTGAATATCAATCTCTATTGCACTATAATGCATTCGCACAAAATGTGTTAAAACTTTTAAATCCTGAAAAAGAAGCAGCGGTTACAACAAGCATAAAACTTATCCACGAAACATTAAACGCTCAACCGCTTATCTTAAAAAACGAAGAAGAACTTTTTAAGTGTACCATCTTGGTAGGTGCGGCTGAGTTTTCAACATTTAAAACATTGCTAGATGAACGAAAAAGTGAAAATGTAGTGGTAATTACAGGAGACAGAGTTGATGTGCAAGAGTATTGTATCGACTCGGGAGTTAAAGCCCTCGTGATTACATCGGGATTTGTAATAAATAAAGAACTTAGAGAAAAGGCAGAAAAAAAAGGTGTTTCAGTTCTTATCAGTCCATACGATACATCAGCAACAGCAATGCTCAGCGTGTATTCAACGGCTGTGTCAGTAATGGCAGACAAAGACTTAAAACCCGTAAAGGCAATGGATACGGTTCGAAAAATCCAACCTCTACTTCGAGCATCTCCAAGTCGATGCCTTCCGGTAATAAACGATAATGGAAATGTTATAGGAACACTCTCAGAAAGCGACCTCTTACAAGAAGCAAACATAGAAGTGATATTAGTAGACCACAACGAAGTTACACAGGCTGTAGATGGCATTGAAAATTACATAATTCAAGAAATAATTGACCACCATAGACTCGGAAACCTGTCAACAAAGTACCCAATAACATTTATAAACAAACCAGTCGGCGCAACATCTACAATTGTGGCAAACTTATATCGCGAGAACAGGGTTTCAATACCAAAAGAAATTGCATGTATCCTCTTGAGTGCAATTCTATCAGATACACTAATCCTCCAGTCCTCTACAACAACAGATATCGATAGAGAAACGGCAGAATACCTTTCAAACATTACAAACTTGGACATCTCAGAACTTGGACAAGATATTGTAATGGCAGCAAGTAGAATCGGCGGCAGAACAGCGAGCGAGGTTATTCACCAAGATATGAAAGAATACTCCGAGCGAACATTTAAGTTCACCGTAAGCCAAATTGAAGTAGACAGCATGGACGAAATTCTTAAACGAAAAGAAGAGTTCTTGTCCGAACTTGAAATTGAGCGCCGTAGCCAAAAGCTACTGTTTTGCGCAATGATGGTAACAGATATAACACAACTTACCAGTATTCTCCTCGTTGCAGGCGAAAAGCCATTTATGCAAAACATAAACTTCCCTCTAATGGAAGACTCAGTGTACATAGTAAACGACATAGTTTCTCGTAAAAAACAACTTGTACCACTATTAAGCGAACAAATAGAAAATTTCGATTCGTAAGTTTTAGGGCGTTACCCCGCAAGCGGGGTCGGACTCTGCGGGGTTTCATTCGTTCTAGTAGTGGTTTGCCGCGAGCAAACCACTACTAGAACGAACCGCTACGCGGCCCCTACGATTCCTAACGCAAAACAAGAGGGCTTGCACGACGTGCAAGCCCTCTTGTTTTATTACTTTTATACTAATGTTAATTAGCAAAGTCCTCTAGATCACCCCTCTGATTATTTACTATATGACCGATTACATCTCTGTTTACACTTGCCTTCTTTCTATCATATCGAACGCCACCTGTATTTTCTGATGCATTATTATAGGTAATATAAGCAGAACCACTAAAATTAAGGATACCTGAGCTCATATATATTCCGCCTCCGAATTTTGAAAAGTTCCCATTAGCATAACTCGTAGACCCAATTCGCCCACCAGACATGTTAAGTGTTCCACCTGTCATCATAACACCACCACCAAGTTCTGCAGTTGTATTTCTGTATATAAACCCACCTGTCATATACACTCTAGCACTACCACCAATCCAAACGCCACCACCGCCAACAAGTAATTGTCCTGTATCTTCAGTTAAGGTTTTGTTATCAATGATATAACCGGCATTTATTCTTACCAAACTACTTGGTGCTACATATATTCCACCACCCGAATACGTTGCGGTATTATTTTGAATGTATAGCCCAGTACTCATAGTAAAATCATCATACCCAGAAGATCCTATGTTTATATATACTCCTCCACCATTACTTGCAGTATTTCCCTTTATATACGAGTTTCCTTCACCTGCAGAAGAACCGGTAAAATCTGTTCCACTACCTAAATAAATACCACCTCCCCTAGTTGCAGAACTATTTTGTATTGTTGAAGATGATGACATAGTCAAATGAGTATTAGAGTTACTAGATAACATAACAGCCCCACCATCTACACCTTTGCCATTTGTAAGTATTATGTTTTGCAAGGTAATAGTAGCGCCCTGTCCAGAATAAGCCGACCTCGCACGTATTAATTGCCTTTCATCACCACCATTTAGGGTAGCAATTGAGGATGCCGATTCTCCGCCAATAATTAAATTACGAAGATATGTACGAGAAGAAGGTGTAAAGTCAAGGGTAGCATTAGTACCAGTCAATGTACCTTTTACTTTAATATTCATTGTACCCGAAGAAGTATATTCTGTTAATGCATCAAATGCTTTTTGTATACTTGCAAAAGGCAAAGAAGCTGTTCCTGTTTTACCATTATTTGTAGTACTTGCAGAAGAAACGTAATATGTATTTGAAGCTTGTATTGCATACACATCAATTAAAACAGATATGGTCTTGCTAACCGTTTCGTTATAAATATTGTACCCTGCAACTGGTTTTAAGGTCACTGACGCCGATGCTCTTTGTAGACCACTTGAGCTATTATAATTACCTAAAGAAACACTATTAACGGTAACACTGGAAACACCTGTATTGCCATCAAAAGCTTCTTCTAAGCCATTTTCAATTGCCGTCTTATAACTGTCTTTCGTTAAATTATCGCCATGAAAACTCATTCTAATTTCTGGGAAAGAATAGCCCCCACTTAGATAATATTCGGCCCGATTATGCGTTGACCACGTTTTTGCCTTTGTGCTAGTCGGTGTAGTAATTTCTGTAACATCCAAGACACTTACAACAGTTGTATATGAACCTGAAACGGTAATACTCGCAGTTTCAGTATTTGTTCCATTTTCAAATAATAAGCCTTCTTCGGATGTAAAGGTAACCGTATACTTTGCTTGTGTATAAGTATTGGATGTTCTTCTGATATTTCCACTAGTAAGCTCCTTTATTCCTGCTGGAAGTATATTTTCATTGTTTAGTGTTTTTAATAAACCAGAAGCAGTGTCATTAAGCCTTGCTGTTGGAGTTGCAGAGCCTACGCTAAAGCTCGCGGTTGCACTACCTGTTAAATTTGAACTTATTCTTAAATTGCTAATAACTGAATAAGAAGCATTTGGAAAATTCATTTGTGAAAAACTAATTATACCCTCAAAGGAACCAGTTGCACTTATGTTAATTGTTTTAGTTAGAACGTATTCAGATGGTGTATCAGGGTTGCCATCAGTATCTACAACTTCTAATGCATATCCTTTCTCAGCAGTTACAGTAATCGTAACAGTAGCTTCACTATAATTACTTTCTGCATCAA
>CAYJOZ010000107.1:0-6408 GCA_964371925.1 uncultured Treponemataceae bacterium
AAAGGAAAGCTGATGGATGATGTAGTATTAGAGATAAAAAATCTTTCAAAATCATTTGCAAAGAATAAAGTCCTTGATGGTATTAATGTAGCCGTCAAAAAAGGAAGCGTTATTGGCCTTATGGGTGAAAATGGGGCCGGTAAGTCGACCATGATGAAGTGTCTTTTTGGTATTTATGCGAAGGACGAGGGACAATTCATCCTAGAAGGCAAAAATATTAATTTTAAGAGCCCAAAAGAAGCTTTAGAAAACCGTGTTGCTATGGTTCATCAAGAGCTTAATCAATGTTTAGATAGAACAGTAACCGATAATATTTTTCTTGGTAGGTATCCAACTAAGGGCGGTGTTATCGATGAGCATAGAATGTTTTCAGAGACAACAAAGTTGTTCTCATCGTTAAATATGAATGTTAATCCTAAAACTGTTATGCGTACCATGTCTGTTTCACAAAGACAAATGGTAGAAATAGCAAAGGCTGTTTCTTATGATGCTCGAATAATAGTTTTAGATGAGCCAACCTCTTCTTTAACTGAGGTAGAAATAAAAAAACTCTTTTCAATTGTAAACGACTTAAAAAATAAAGGTGTATCCTTTATTTATATATCACATAAAATGGACGAAATTTTTGAGATTTGTGATGAAGTTGCTGTGCTTCGAGATGGTAAGATGATAATGTCAAAGCCAACAAAAGACACAACAATGAATGAGCTTATTTCGGCAATGGTTGGTCGTTCATTAGATAATCGTTTTCCAGAGGTAGATAATGTTCCTGGAAAAGATTATTTTGAAGTAAGAAACCTTACCACAAAATTTGAACCTGTTCTTGATGAAATTTCATTTTCAGTGAAAAAAGGTGAGATTTTTGGTCTTTATGGCCTAGTTGGTGCTGGGAGAAGTGAGCTTCTAGAAGCTTTGTTTGGTATTCGAACCATCGCTTCTGGAGAAATTATTCTCGACGGCAAAAAGCTTCGCTTTCATAGCAGTAAAGAGGCAATGGATTATAATTTTGCGCTCGTTACGGAAGAGCGAAAATTTAATGGTATGTTTGGCAAAGCAACAATTAAATTTAATACTGTAATTACAAATCTCGGTAGCTATAAATCATTTGGGGTTTTGTCTGAACGAAAAATGGCAGAAGCTGCAAACCATGAAGTAAAAGTAATGCACACTAAGTGTGTGTCTGTTGAAGATCTTATTACATCACTAAGCGGTGGTAATCAACAAAAGGTAATTATTGGAAAGTGGCTAGAAAGACAGCCAGAGATTTTTCTTTTAGATGAGCCTACTCGTGGTATAGACGTTGGTGCAAAATATGAAATATATCAACTGATTATAAAAATGGCAAAAGAAGGTAAAACAGTTATTGTAGTTTCCAGTGAAATGCCTGAAATTTTGGGTATTACTAATAGAATTGCTGTTATGTCAAATAGAAAACTGGCTGGAGTTGTCAACACAAAAGACACAAACCAAGAAGAATTGCTGAGGTTGTCAGCAAAATATTTGTAGAAAGGATGGTGCAGATGTCAGATCAATCATTAAACACACTTGAAAATGATGTGAAAATACAAGAGTACACGCAAAAGCTTTTTGATCTTAGAAAAGATGGCGTTAATAAAATATTAGAGCTAAAGCAAGAGTTGTTCATAGCAAAAAAGAATAAAATGCTTGATGCAGTTCAAAGGCAACGGGTGATTGCAGAGCATAAAGACAATATTGCTTTAGCTCAAACTGTTGCAAAAAAGAATAAGGTAGAGGAAAAACGCATAGAAAAAGAAGCTGTTGTGTATGCAAACAAGGTTTCTAAGGTGTATAATGCAAGAGTGGTTGCAGAACAAAATGATGCAATTGCTAAAATAAAAGTTGAGTATAAGGCTGAAATTGCGGATATAAAGAAATCAGGTGCTGAAGGTATCCAAAAAATTCGGTCAAATTATGTTAATAAACCTGCAAAAGTTGATGTTACCGCATTAAAGGAAGATATTGCAGCTTATAAATATGAAATACAATCAGCTTTATTTGATGCTAAAAATCATTTCAACACCAAAATTGGAAACTGTAAAGCAGAGAAAAAACAAGCTTTTATAGATCATGTACAATTAAATAGAAGCTTGAGGAATGGAAAAGCTGCTTTTTCAGAAGATGTTGTTCTTAATGCAAAAGATTATGCTTATAACTTTACAGGTTCAAAATTCCTATTAGAAAACGGTTTGTATTTGGCAATCCTTATTTTCTTTATAGCATGTATTATCGTGGCTCCAATTTCTGGTAGGGGAAATTTACTTTCATTGCCAAATATTTTTACTATTCTTGAACAATCATCGACTCGTATGTTTTTTGCACTTGGTGTTGCAGGGCTCATCTTGCTCGCTGGTACAGACTTGAGTGTTGGTCGAATGGTAGCTCTTGGAGCTGTAACAACAGGGCTTATATTGCATCCTGGAATGAACATTGTTACCGTTTTTGGAATGGGACCATGGGATTTTTCTGCAATTCCAATGGCGGCTCGTGTTGCGATGGCTCTTAGTATTTCAGTTGCACTTTGTGTGATGTTTAGTGCCTTTGCTGGTATTTTCTCTGCAAAATTAAAAATACATCCATTTATTTCAACATTAGCAACGCAATTAATAATTTATGGATTATTATTCTTTGGAACAAGAGGAACACCAGTAGGTTCAATTGATGGTGGTATAAAAGATTTGCTTGGTGGACGCTGGATATTAGGGTTTGTTAATGGTGAGCTTGTTACTTTCCCAAAACTTATTATTCCAGCTGCGATAGCTGTAGTTGTTGCGTGGTTTATATGGAATAAAACTATTTTTGGTAAAAATATGTACGCAGTTGGTGGTAACGCAGAGGCAGCAAGTGTAAGTGGTATTAGTGTTACAAAAGTTACCTTAGGTGTATTTGTGATGGCGAGTATTTTTTATGGCTTTGGGGCATTCTTTGAAGCTTTTAGAGCAAACGCAAGTGCTGGGACTGGGCAAGGATATGAGCTTGATGCGATTGCAGCCTGTGTTGTTGGTGGTATTTCATTCAGTGGAGGTATAGGTAAAATAGGAGGAGCTGTTATAGGTGTAATTATCTTTACAGGCCTTACATATTGTTTAACCTTCTTAGGAATAGATACTAACTTGCAATTTGTTTTTAAGGGTTTAATTATCATTGCGGCGGTTGCGCTCGACAGTGTAAAATATCTTAAGAAAAAATAACAACGAAGCCAACACGCAGTATATTGTGTGTTGGCTTAAATTTTTATAAAGTATATACTTACAAAAAAAACGCATAAACTTACATTTTCTTCTAATTTTATTTGACAGACACAATTTCATGTGGTATTATGTATACGTAAAATTTTATCCATTAGGAGAGATAGGATATGAAAAATATCTTAGTTGTTGATGACTCAAGAATAATGCGAAATATCGTAAAAAATACCTTTGATACAATGGGTATTCCTTGTGAATACTTTGAGGCCGAAAATGGCAAAGAAGCACTGCGGGTGTTGAATTCAACACATATTGATTTAGTATTTCTTGATTGGAATATGCCGCAGCTTTCAGGTTTAGATTTTCTAAAAGAAGTGCGGGTTACCCCCAAGTATGAGAAGCTTCCAGTTGTAATGGTAACTAGCGAAGCTGCTCGTTATAATGTTATTGAGGCATTAAAATCAGGCGTTTCAGCTTACCTCATAAAGCCTGTAAGTGTTGAAAAGTTCACTAAAACCCTTTCTTCAATCGAGTTTTAGAGTGTAATTCATAAAGAGGAGATTTAAAAAATGGAAAAATATGTACAACCTTTTATTAACACTTGTTGCAGTGTGTTTAAAGATTTTATCGGTCTTGATATAACAGCAAGTACTCCCCATTTCGTTGAACCGAATGCCGGAAACGAGTGGGACATTTCAGGTATAATAGGGCTGGCTGGTGAAGCACAGGGAGCTGTAGTTTTATCGCTAAAAATGGATTTGGCCTTAAATTTAACAGGTATTTTAACCGGAACAACACCTACTGAGACAAATGATGATGTTTTTGATGCAGTTGGTGAAATTATTAATATTATTGCAGGGAATGTAAAGCGTGATTTAGAAGAATTGTTTAAATTAGTTATTTCTTTGCCTACAATTATTGAAGGGAAAAATCATAACATGGTATGGTTAAAGTCTCAAGGAGCAAGACGAATCTGTATTCCTTTTAAAGTATTAGATCAGCATTCTTTTTCTTTATTTGTGTCACTTAGAACAGAGTAATTCTGCAGACTGTAAAGAGAGGATGTTATGGATAATAAGAAGACTTTAGTAACCACAAATAGAAGTGAGTTAAAGCGACGTGCAATTAAGTTTTTATCAGCTGGCCGTTATAGACCGGGGATTTCTAATGCAGAAGAAATGGATGCTGTTACAAAATATGCAGTATTAACAGCCTTTATGTTTGTAGGAATTGTGCTTTTTGTTCCTTTTACACTGGTTCTTGCGTTCACACCCGGCACTTCTCCCTCTATGATAATGATTGATGCTGGTTTTTGTATATTTCTCATTTTTCTTTTGATACTTAGTAGAACAAAAGTTCCTTTTTTTGTGCCAGCAGGGTTGCTTGTATATGCCTATACAGCGTTTGTGTGTTACATGCTTCTGACTCACTCGAGTGGAGGACAAAGTGCAGCGTTATGGAGCATCATTTTACCTCCACTGGCGTATTTTACACTTGGAACATATGGTTCGATTTCCACTTTTATAGTATCAGGGGTGATGATATTTGCTTTTCATCGAGAACCCGATGTGTACACTTATGATTTTGCGCTACGTTGTGCAATTATGTATGTTTTTACACTTGCCTTTGCTTCTTTGACATATAAACGCACTGAGGTTTTAACATTGGCTCTCGGGCGCAGTAGAGATATGTTATTGAATGAGTTTGATGAAGTTGCGGTAATGAAAGATAACTTAACGGCTGGGATTTTTATTTTAGATTCAAGCTATGAAATACAACCTCATTACTCGCGCTATTTGAATTCTATCTTTAATAGCGAAAAACTTGAAAATGTCGATTTTCTTTCTCTTCTAAAGTTTTCACTTTCAGCGCGGGAACTTATGCTTTTTAAAGACTTTCTTGACATGGTTTTAACATCTTCTCATGATTCAGAGATTTTGAATGAAGTAAACCCTCTGCAAAAATTTCAATATTTGTCAGAATCTGGAGAAGAAAAAATCTTAACTATTACTTTTGCACAGATCAATCGGCAAAGCGGAGAAAAAGTTTTATTAGGCGTAGCAAGGGATATTACCTACGAAAGCCAACTTGAAGAAAAACTCGCTAAAGAAGAACAATTTCGACAAAATGAAATGAAATCAATGTTTGAGGTTATGCATGTTTCTCCTCAAAATTTAAGTGAGTTTTTAGACGAAATCGATTATGAATTTGCCCGTATGAATGAAGCACTTAAAGATGATACTCGCCCAAAGCTTGAAGTTTATAAAGATTTGTTTCAAGGAATGCATGCGATGAAATCGAATGCTTTGGTGATAGGTCTTGAATCTCCTGCAGAGAGGTTTCATGAGTTTGAAGATAAATTAGACGAAATGTTAAAATCTAAGAATGAATCTTACGAAAGTATGCTTGAAATAGTTTTTGAGTTAGAGCGTATTATGGAAATAGTCGATAACCTTAAAAAGGTAGTTCAACGAATGGAGCAGTTTTCAGATGCTTCTAAAAAAGCAAGTACATCTTCAAATATATTAGTACAAGCTATAAGAAATACCATTAATAAAGCTAAGGCAAATGATGAAAAGGATGCAATCCTTCAGGTAAAAAAACTGGACTGGGAAAGTATTAATTCTGAATATAGACGAGTAATAAAAGAGATAGTACTGCAATTTGCCAGAAACTCTCTAGCTCATGGAATTCAAACATTGGCAGTGAGAAAGGCTCAGGGAAAAAAAGAGGTTGGCTTAATTACTTTAGTTGTAGAAAATCGAATTGAAGATAATAAGATTTATATAGAGTATACGGATGATGGAGATGGAATTGATTTTGAAAAAATTCGTGCTCTTGCTCTTTCCAAAAAATTAATTTCAGAATCAGTATCTAGTACAGATAAGGGTACACTCATTAAGGCGATGTTTTCACCTGGCTTTTCTACTGCAGAGTCTTTATCTATGAATGCTGGACGAGGTATAGGTCTTAATTTGGTTTCGAGTAGGGTAAAAGAATATAATGGAACGATTTCTATAAAAAGTTCAATTAAGCAAGGTACACAATTTACTATTGCTATCCCTTATAAAAGTGCCTAAAAATACACTTTGCCAACTTAGCTCACCTGGCAGAGCAGCACATTCGTAACGTGCAGGTAGTGGGTTCAAGTCCCACAGTTGGCTAAAAAAGTGCACCGTAAGGTGTGCTTTTTTAATGCCCA
>CAYJOZ010000108.1:0-6402 GCA_964371925.1 uncultured Treponemataceae bacterium
TACAACATGCGGCAACTCTGAATAAATAAAATCATAAGGAGCATAAATCAGATTGCTACCTTCGATCTTTTCCTTTGCTTTAAGAGCCTTACTATAATCTTCCCCCATTCCGGTTTGGTGAACTAAAACGAATCTTTCTAAAAACCAATCAAGGTTGTTCAAAACAAGTTCATTTATTTGATGCGCACCGCTAGAACCTCCAAGAACTAAAAGAATGGGCTTTTTAGATTTTTCTACACCTAAAAAGTCTAACCCTTTTCTTGAATCGGTTTGCCAAAAAATATCCCGAACAGGATTACCGGTTACAATGGTTTTAGATAGTTGTCCTTGTGTAAAATACTTTTTTGTTTCTTCGTATGACACTAAGATTTTTTTAGCAAAGCGCATATTAATCCTAGTTGCTAAACCTGGAGAAAAATCACATTCATGGGTAAAGACAGGTATACCTAAAAACTTTGCAGCTGCACAAGGTGGAACACTTACAAAGCCCCCTTTAGAAAACAGGATAACCGGTTTTATTTTTGACAGTACTACTATAGAAGAAATAAAGGCAAAACCAATTTTAAAAATATCGATAAAGTTCTTAAATGAAAAATAGCGCCTTAGTTTACCTGAAAGAATTGCTTTAAAATTTTCGCAGGTTTTAGTTCCATCTTTAGATGTATTCGATAAAACCATCACCTTGTCACGCCCGTTGTTTGAGCCAATCCAAGTAATTGAATAGTCTTTTGAGATTTGTTTTAACTCTTCTGCAATTGCTAAGCCGGGGTAAATGTGTCCCCCTGTGCCTCCACCGGTAAACACAATAGATTTCATTTTTTCACCGAGCTAAATGCTTTAATAAGGGCTTTATTGTTAAACAGTGTTGCATACTCTAAAGCAGACATACCCATATGATCTTTTTTATGAACATCTGCGCCATGCTTTGTAATAATCTTACAGATATCGGCATTACCTACTCCTGCTGCTAACACCGCAACAGGTTGCCCATCCTTACTAACTGTATCAAGACTTGCACCTTTTTTTACAAGAAACTCTACGAGCGCAAACTTGTTTTTCCAAATTGCATCCATAACAGCTGTATAACCTCTATCACTCGAGACGGAATCAATATTAGCATTTTTGTCCAGTAACCATTTGAGCATATTTATTTTTCCGGACCGAGCAGCATGACAAATCATAGGAGTACCAGCTGCATCAACTGCATTCACATCCATACCGCCAGCAAAAAACAGCTCACA
Organism: uncultured Treponemataceae bacterium; assembly: GCA_964371925.1. GTDB lineage: Bacteria > Spirochaetota > Spirochaetia > Treponematales > Treponemataceae > CAYJFX01. Next base: position 1,242 of record CAYJOZ010000108.1, read on the forward strand.
GACTTCTTCATTATCTGCACTGATATAGTGTGCAAAGGTATCTGGATTCAAAGGTATGTTTAAGCTAAAAAGCTGATGCCTTGCCGTTTCTTTTTTTTCTTCTTCTAAAAATATTGGAAAGTATTTATTGAGCCTATCGTATAGTTCTTCCATATCAACACAAGGTGGAAAAAACCCGCTCGTTAAACATTCAGGTAGTCCAAGCCGTTCACCAACTACAAAAACAGATTTAGTAGAAATTAAGCCTAAAGTGTAGAAGAAGGCACCTTCTATTGGTATTTGCCCTATATTTACTAATACAACATGGGTTGCATCCGTAAGTATTTCAGAAAGTTTTATTAATGTTTCAGTCATACGTACATCATTAGGCTCAGACAAATGCTTTCCATCAAATTTAAATGTCTTATACCTAATCCGCTTTTTTTTGAGATATGCTACAACTTCTTTTGAATCTGCATCTCCTTCGAGACCACGAAAAACAACCCATTTCATTGTTATATTATATCGCAAATTTCAGCAATGTGCAAGCTAACACAGCCAATAGTATAGTAATTAAGCATAAAAAAACAGACTTTGAAATCAAAGTCTGTTTCATGCCGTCGGACAGAATCGAACTGTCGACACATGGATTTTCAGTCCATTGCTCTACCGACTGAGCTACAACGGCATTTGTTACTTATTGCGTAACGAATAGTAGTATATATGTTTTATAATATTATGTCAATAGCTTATTGCAAAGATTTTCATTTTTTTTCAATAAGCTATTATGAAACATTACAATTCAGCTAAACCCACTGCAATATCTAAAATACCAATTAAATCTTGTGTAATTATTTCCACGAGATCGGCTTGCATATTTTCAGCTTTATGTTTTTCATAAAACGCATTTGCATCTTCTATAGCCATTCGTGCAGATACAAAATCATTTGAAAATAAATAGTACATAAAAATTTGAGCATGTGCAAATAGGCGAACAAAGGTTTCTTCATTATCATCTTCGATAACATCAATTAAAACGGGTAGCACTAAAGCATCATTTGACGCATCATTGTCTGTTAAATAATAATGTGTTAAGTCCACTTTCTCGATGTTTGTTTCAACTGAATCAAGGGGTGTGCTAATTGTTTCAAAAAATGTTTCTGATGCCCCTATTCTTCCGTCTGAAGAAACAAAAAATTGCTGCGCGGCTTCTTGCATTAGAGTGTTATTTACGGTAGGAAATACTACAAGAATTATCGTTCCATCAGGAAGCTCAGATTTTACCATACTAAGCATAATTGAGTTACCTGTATTATTCCAATTGTAAACTCCAACAGATCTGCACTGGACATCACCTGTACTTGTTGGAAAATTAGAAAGAAGAGCGTTAACTACGGTAACCCTATCTGCAACGCTAACACCATCTAGCACACCAAAGTCTTTTAGCATACTATACCCATAATATGCTAGTGTAGAGCTTTCTGAAAAGGCCACATTCGTACCTTCAGGTAATGTTTCTTCAATTAGAATACCAGAGTCTAAAGCTGTATAGCGCCATAAATTTTCTTCACTTGTGACTTGCATAACTGATTGCATGATTTCTTCTTTAGTGGGAACTGCACGCTCTCCTATATAAGAAGTCATTGAATCTACTTGTGGTGCTGTTGTAGAACAACCTGTTGCAAAAAGAAAACAGCTTACCAATAAAACTACTGTAATTTTTTTCATTATTACTCCTAATAAAAGCTCTGCGTTATCGGCGCGTTATATGGAGCACGAACGAGCACTTATAAACACAAGGCTTTTGAAATTTCAAATGATACAATAAAGCGGATGCTATATATCATTCCTATTTTCTTTAAAGTATATCGACATGTTCCTTGTTTGTCAACGAATCACGAAGTGGTTCACGAGCATTGATATATTCATATATTTTGCATGGAAATAAACTCTTGAATCAAAAAAATTAAAACTCCTGGCGCATAACTTTCACATTGACAAGTTAAAAAATCACCTGTATACTTATAGTATAGATAGCAGAAAATCCTCAAAATTGATTGATTGTTAGAATAGTGTGGCTACAGAGGAGATACAAAATGAATATCAAACAACAAGCATGGATTCTTGTGTCCATGTGTTTTCTGTGCTTAGCATTCGCTCAAGCAAACGACCAAAACAGTATACGTGTTGGTTACATTGATGTAACCGATATGATTTTAGATGAAAATTCAATTGATAAAAAAGGGTATGGCTTAGAAATATTTCAAACAATAGAGCATTACAGTGATCTTAAATTTGAATACGTTGAGGTGCCATATCTTAATGTTATAAGCGCAATTCAAAGTGGTGAAATTGACATTTTAGGGCCAATTGGGTATGAACCTGAGCGTGCTGAAATATTTTCATTTACTGAAGAAACCTTTGTTGATGCAGAAATTATCTTAGTTAGTGACCAAAACACAGAAGCATTTTATAATGATCCAAAAAGCATCGATGGAAAAACTGTTATGGTGTTTGATGGAAACCCCTATAATAGTTATTTGGAAAGATATTTAGAAGAACACGATATTTCTGTTGAGTATGTAATAGCAGATGAGTACAATGATTTCCTTAACCATTCTGCAGACTTTTACCTTGCTACAAGCTCATCGTCTGGGCGAGATTTTGTAAAAGATTTTAAAGTGATAGCAAAGCTGGGCAATATAGATCTTCGTTTTATGGCCCCATCACAAAACAAGGGTATTTTAGATGAAATGGATCGAGCCCTAAAAAAAGTAAAGGACTCAGAACATGGTTTCTATGATAGGATTTACGAAGAATATTTTGACTATTTTGAATCGTTTGGCTACGCACTAACAAAAGAACAAGCATTATTTTTAAAGGACAAAAACTTTACCGTTGGCTATGCTTCAAACCATCAGCCATACCAATACACAGGTCAAGATGGCACGGCACAGGGCATCAATGTTCAAATATTGAATGCACTAGCAGAAAAACATAATTTCACTGTGCAGTATGTTCCAATTGATAATGTTGCAACTATAGATGATTCATTTCCCAAGTATGATATAATTCTTTCAATGACAGGATCTCTAAGTGAATACAATAAGTTTTACAACTACACAGAGGCATATACGCAACATCCAATTGTGCTCTTTACAAAAAAACACCTCAATGAAAAAATTGCAGATTTTCAAAATGATGTGACATTTGGAATAATTCAATACAATGTTTTTAACTACGATTTATTATATTCCACCTTTCAAGGAGCCTCTCTAAAAACATATTCAGACCTTGAAAGCCTATTACGTGCATTTAGAAATGATGCCATCGACGGTATGTTTTTAACAAGTAATGGAAGTGATTATGCACTAGCAAGCCTAGGATCTCAAGATTATTCCCTATATGTTACAAGTGTTAGATTACCATTTCGCTTGTTTATTTCCAAAGCACTGCCTACCAGTTATCTATCGATATTTAATATTATGTCCAGAGACATATCATCTCAAGCAATTGAAGAAATAAGCTTACATGAAAGAACGCTTTTTATACCAAGGTTAGACTTTTTAGATATTGTTGTTGATAACCTTCCAATAGCAATTGGTATATGTGGTACAATTATATTATTAATTGCACTGTATTATTTTTATACACAAAAAAGAAATTATGAAGCTATTCTAGCAATTGTAAACTTTGATGCAATCACAGGCCTTCATACATTATACATGTTTCAAAAGCATATGAAAGATGTTTTAAAAACAGCGCATGCTGGTGAATATGAAGTCGTATCGATTGATATTGATTACTTTAAGAATATAAATAAAACATTTGGAAGAGAGGCAGGGAATAAAGTACTTGCAACACTTGCTAAAATGTTAACAGTAAAACTTGGTGCAAAAATGACATTAAAGCAAAATACTATACGTACCGCTCCATGCCCAATTGAAGGTTCTATTAGAGAAAATACTCTTCTTGGAAGAGACTCTGCAGATAGGATATTGGTTTTTCAAAAAAGAGAAAGTGACATTGACCTAAAAGATATATGGCGACATTCAATAAAACCTGTATTAGCAAGTATTATTGGTGAAAACTACCCTGTACATCTTTCTGTTGGAAGGTATTTAATTGAAACACCACATGAACCTTGCGATCTTATGATTGATAATGCTAACAGAGCACGTGTTTTAGGAAAAGGTGTGTTAAAAAGTACATTTATTGAATACACGCCAAAAGAAAAAAAATCTCAAGAAGTTACCACCGAAATTCTATTTAAAATGGAGGGGGCATTAAGAAACAGGGAATTCACGGTGTTTTTCCAACCAAAAGTTCACCTAGAAGATTTAACTATAAAAGGTGCTGAAGCATTAGTTCGCTGGAACCCAATGGGAGAAAATCCCATATACCCAGATGCATTTATTCCTTTATTTGAGGCCACTGGATTTATTTTTGAACTTGACTGCTACGTTTTTGAAGAAGTATGTAGGTTCATTAGCGAAAATCGAGGATTTATGAATGTACCTATAATTTCAGTAAACCTTTCAGGCCACACTGTTCTATACTCAAAAACAGTTAGAAGACTAATAGACATACTTGCTAAACATAAAGTAAGTCCAAGAGAAATAGAACTAGAAGTTACCGAGAGTGCTATATTAAATCAAGAAGATATTCTTGCTGCAAAGATAACACTTTTTCACAGCCTAGGATTTTCAGTTTCACTTGATGATTTTGGAGCAGGCGCATCATCACTAAATAGGCTTGCTTCACTTTCTGTTGATGTACTTAAAATGGACAAAGCTTTTTTAGACTGTGGATTTAACTGTCAAAAGAAGTTTGCCTTAGTTAAAGCTGTAATAAATATGGCAAAGGATTTAAACCTCAAACTTGTTGCAGAAGGGGTAGAAACAAAAGAACAAGCCTACACACTTCAAAATATGGGTTGCGATTTTATTCAAGGATACTATTTTTCAAGGCCACTTACCGAAAACGATTTTATTGCCTTGTTATTGAAGAATACACCATACCCTAGTCTTGAAGAAAATGTTGAGAGTTTTGCACTACGATAATTTACAGATCTAACGATTTTTATTCTCTTTCATGAACTTGCGCATGTTTTTCATGCCACCAACATCTTTAAACATTCGCTCTAATTTTTTCTTTTCGAGTTCTTTACTGTTTAATCCTT
>CAYJOZ010000109.1:0-6332 GCA_964371925.1 uncultured Treponemataceae bacterium
TAACAGAATCTTCAATAAGGGCTACAACTATTTCACTATCATTGGCAACTTCTTGTTTTCTGATTAATGCTAAATCGCCATTAAGAATCCCTGCATCAATCATACTATCGCCCTTTACATACACTGCAAAGTAATCATAACCCCTATGTACCATTGTATTACATACTGTAACCGAGCCCAAGTGATTTTCATCACAAAAGACTGGTTTACCTGCAGCTACATCCCCTAAAACAGGGATTGAACAAACCTTATTTGAATCTGCAGAATCGTTATCCACAAGTAAACGAAGAGAACGAGAGCGTCCAAGAGATGGAGCAAGATATTCTTTTTTTCTTAGCGCTGAAAAATGATCCTGAACAGCTTTTATCGAAATAGAAAAATGCTCTGCAGTTTCACGAACAGTTGGAGGGCATCCATGATTCTTTGAGAAAAGAGTAATAAAGTGCAGAATCTCCTGTTGCCTGCTCGTAAGTGTTTTCATTAAAAAAACTAATCCTCTTCGAATTTTGAATCAAAAAGAGCACAAAGAGCATTCAACGCATCATCTTCGTCTGATCCTTCTGTTCTAATTTCAATGGCACTGTTATATGCTGCAGCCATGGTAATGACACCCATAATTGACTTTGCATTTATTTCCATTCCATCTTTGGTCATAAACACCTCTGAAACAAACTTATTTGCAGTCTGCGCAATGAGCGCTGCAGGTCTAGCGTGAATTCCTGCTCTGTTTTGTACCATCACGGTTTTTTCTGCCATATAATTCTCCTATACTGTATTAATATATATCTTCTTCACCATAATAACTAGATTGTGATTCGCCACTTTCTATCCAACGAAGTACATTTTGATTAAAATCTCTCGCTGAGTGATATCCCATCGACTTTAATCGTTCATTCATGGCCGCTGTTTCCAAAATAATTGGAATATTTCGACCAGGTTTAACAGGAACTTCAATTGTTGGTATTTTTACGCCTAAAATTTCTTCAGTATTTTCTGCGGTTCCTAAACGATCATAGACCTTTTCAGGGTTCCATTCTTCAAGTTTAACTAAAAGCTGCACTTCTTTTTGCTCTCGAATTGCCCCTACTCCATATAGTTGTTGAATATTAATTATTCCAAGCCCTCTAATTTCCATATGGTGGCTTATCATTTTATTGGGCCCTTTACCAAGCAAAATATTTCCGTTTACGCACCTAATTTCAACAACATCATCAGCTACGAGCCGGTGTCCACGGTGCACAAGTTCAAGCGCAGTTTCGCTTTTTCCAACACCAGAAGAACCGCTAATTATAATTCCAATACCATATACTTCAATGAAAACACCGTGTATCACTTTATGTTCTGCAAAAATATCTGAAAACACCCGTAAAATTCTACTAGAAAAATCGGTAGATTCTAAATCTGTTTGAAGTATTGCGCAGCCTGCTTCCTCTGCAAGAGCTAAAAATTCCTTTGGTGGTTGAATACCACGAGTGAATACACAGCATGGCACAAGATAGGTAAAAAAGGTTTTTACTGCATCTAAGTTTCCATCCTCTACTAATTTAGCAAGGAAGGTACTTTCTCCTTGGCCAAATACTTGCACACGTGCAAAGCCAAATGAGTCAAAAAAGCCTGATAATGCAAGTCCAGGCCTGTTTAAATCTGGAAGAGTAATTTTTCGAGATAAACCTTTCCTACCGCCAACACAGTGCAAGTTAAGTGCATCGTGTCCTTTTAGGTCAAGGCTTAGAAGATCTAAAACAGTAAATTTTTTTTCTTCAATCATAAAACAACTATACACTGAATAGTAATTTTATTCAATGACTTTAAGATTTTTTTTTGCGCTACCGGGCGAAGCGATATCCTTTTGCGCTGCACAGGGGCACGGCACGTCGTGCCCACATCAAAGCAAAAGATTTAAGCGGAGCACGGGACGGTCGAAGACCGAAGCGCCCCGCAAGCCGATTTTAGAACTAGCGTTGTATTTTATCTTTTTCTTTTTTTACTTTTTGGTCAAGAATATCGATAAGCTTATTTAAGCCAGCTTGGAACTCATAATCGTCAGCAGAAATATGTGCTACGACACCCCATCGAAAATGGATGGTACTTTCAAAAATATATTTTTTATCTTCTTTAACTTTAAACGATAAGTCGGTAATTAAATCGTCTCCATACTTAATTCTTTCAAGTTTTTTTTCTACGAGGTCTTTTTGATCTTGGTCGAGGTCAAATCCAATAGCATTAATAGTTGTGTTCATAGCAAACCCTCCTTGTGAATTTGTATATAGTAATTATACACCAAGAATTACAATCGGTCAAATGAAGAATCAATGTTTAGTTCATTTCTATATTTTGTTACGGTTCGCCGTGCTATTGGTATGCCTTTTTCTTCAAGCATTTTTGCTAATTTTGAATCTGAAAGCTTTTTGGCGCCAGTTTTTTCGTTTTCTTGCAAAAGCATTTGTATTTGGTGCTTGATAGACTCTTTAGAGTCTTGACCTTGGGGGATGCTGTGTTCTTCTTTTTGGTGAAGCGCATTGGTAAAAAAGTACTTTAGTTCAAAAATCCCCCAATCGCACTGCAGATACTTGCCGTTGGCAATTCGAGATACGGTGGCTTCGTGCATACCTGTTTTTTCAGCAACGTCTTTTTGGCGCAAAGGCACCAAGTGTCCAGGCCCTTTTTCAAAGAAGTTTTTTTGTGTTTCAACTATTACTTGGATTGCTTGAAATATAGAGTTTGTGCGATACGAAAGAGCCTGTATAAAATGTCGTGCTTGTTGAACAGCTTCGTTTGCAAACTTATAGGTTTCATTTGATGTGTCTTTCTCATCTATAAGATCTGTATACACATTCGAAACAGTAATTTTTGGCAAGCTACCTTTTAAGAATTCAATAACAAGCGTATCATTAGTGGTAGTGATACCATCTTCATCATCTTCTTTTTTACGAACTATTACATCTGGGATGACATATTGAACACTTGAGTCAACTGCATGAAAATGTCGTGCTGGGAAAGGATCTAAATCGCGTATACATATTAGTGCATTTTCGACATCTTCGATGGAACATTGCACACCTTCGTCGTTGAGGTATTTTTTTATTAAGGGCACCCGTTTTTTTTCTAGTACCGAAAAGTAGTTTTTAAGAATTTGAAGGGCTAAGGGGCTACAATTACCTTTTATTTCTGCTTGGTACATTAAGCTTTCTTGAACATTCTCGAAGCCTATACCTTGTGGTTCGAAGCTCCGTACAACAGCTAACATTTTCGCTAGAGCTTCTGACGTTTCATTTGGATACAGTAGCTTGTTGATTGGAGTACTAAAAAAACCGTGAGTATCAAGGTTTTGAATGATTCGTTCACCTAAATTGCGTTCATTTTCACTTAAGTCCAACAGTGATAATTGAAAAATTAGATGTTCTTGTAATGATTCTTCGTGAGCTTGCGTATTTTCTAAAAAGGATTGAAAGTTGTCGCTTGCATTTGAAAAACGCGAAACAGTTGAAGGTGTAACCGAACGAATAGATAAATCTGCATCCTTTACAATCTCTATTGCAGGATTTTTTTCTGCTTCTTGGTACACTCTATCGCAAAGCTCTTCAACGGGCAGTCGCAGTAATTCGATTGATTGAATCATTTGTGGAGAAAGCCTAAGTTGTTGTTGCATTTTTTGAGAATAATCAAATTTTAAATTAGGCATGAAATCTCCTATATTTCATAATCTTAGTATAGCATAGTATGCATATTTTCGATATACTGTCTACATGAATTTATTAAAAAAATATGGATTAGAAATTCCAACATTACTTATACCAAACAAAGATGTAGCCTTAGAAAAATGGGCTGTTATTGCATGCGATCAGTATACTCAAGATTCTGAATATTGGGATAATGCGGCACGAATTGCTAAAGGAAGCCCATCTACATTACATATTATTTTACCAGAAGTATATTTACACGATAGTGAAAAAAAAGAATCCTATATAAAAAACATACATTCAACGATGCAGGACTATATTGACTCGAATATATTCCAAGATGAAAAAAAATCTTTTATGTATATTGAACGAAAGACTGCTTTTGGAAGAATGAGAAAAGGCTTGGTTGTTGCAATTGATTTAGAAACATATGATTGGAAGCCTTTTACAAAAAATCTTATTCGTTCAACTGAAGCTACTATAGTTGACAGGATTCCACCCCGTGTTGCAATTCGAAAGGGTGCACCCCTTGAAAGCCCACATATAATGCTTTTAGTAAATGACCCAGACAAAGAACTTGTCGAAAAAATTGGTGCTCAACTTTCGAGCAATAGTGCAAGCTACGATGGTGATTTAATGCTTAATGGCGGTCATATTACTGGTTGGACAATTGAAAGTGATAAAGATTTTGAGTGTATTGCAAAGTCACTTGAACGTATTGCTGATAAAAACACCGATAAAGATGGCTCAACATTTATGTTTGCGGTAGGAGATGGAAACCATTCACTTGCAACGGCAAAGGCTGTTTGGGATGAGGTAAAAAAAGAGTGTACCGATACAGAGAATGCTTGCGAGAGATTTGCCCTTGTTGAAATTGTTAATATTTTTGATGAAGGTTTAACATTTGAGCCCATTCACCGCGTACTATTTAATAGCAATAGAGATGATTTTTTGAACTATGTAAAAGATACCTGGAATGTTGAAATATTAGATTTTAACAGCTTTGAAGAAATTGATTCTTACATAACAAAAAATCCTTCTTCGTTTGCAGTGATTACCAACGAAAACGAAAAAACAATATACACATGTATCGCAACAGATAAGAAAGGGCTTTTAGTGAGCCACTTACAGCCGCTTATTGATGATTTTTTTAAGGACAGAAAGAGTGATGACATTGATTATATTCATGGAAGTGAAGAAGTATGTCGTTTAGCAAAAAAAGAATGTACTCTTGGCTTATTTTTACCACCTATTGAAAAGGAATCATTTTTTGAAACAATCGAAAAAAATGGCCCACTTCCTAGAAAGAGTTTTTCAATGGGCGAAGCTGACGAAAAGCGTTTTTACATGGAGTGTAGGAAGCTTCGTACTACCTAACTCTAAGTTTTTACGTAACTTCCTTATAGAATTCGGATAGTTTTGAAGATTACAGTCCTCCAAACAGCCAGCCTTCACCATCTATGTAAATATCAAGCTCTGCAAGGGCGGTGTCGGTGTATTTTGTACCAGGTGTTATTTCGGTTACACCTATACCAAATCCATCATAACCTTTTTTTGTCATAGTATTTTTTTGTACTTTTAAAGTATCGTGGAGTTGATAATGGAGTACATCCTTCCTATCATTATAGTAAACAGTAACCTCAATTGATTTAATTTGATTGTTTTGTTTATAATAATCACCACTAGCATAACCATTGATTAAAGAAAAAGCAGATATATCTAAAGTTTGTCCTAGTTCAAATTTTCTGTTTAAATTAATCAATAATCTAAACAAGTCATCGTCTGAATCTTCTACATAGCTTGTTGTAGGGTCTCCATCAAAGGCATTCTGTAAGGTATACATAAAGGGGCGTTTACTATCCAGCAATACGTTTGTATGCACAACAATATTGATACCCAAGACAGTATACACATTTGGCTTATCTTCCAAATCCCTACGATTTCCCCATTGTATATAGCTAATAGTATCTGTTTCTTCCCTTGCACTGTTAATGGCTTTTTCCCATTGACAATACTCTGCATAATTTTCATTAGCACTAGGTGTATCCGGACTTCCGTATTTAATATATACGCTTTCATTCATTAGCCCGATTACATCATTATCTCGTTCGATTATGTTTAGGGCATAATAGGATGTATCAACACCATATTGATGCACCATCTTTCCCCCATACAAGTATTTATCACCTAATCTAATCAATTTTGATTCTGATTCTTTATAAAATACATATTGAGTAAAAAAAACATAGTTTGCGCTTGATTCATATACATTGCCTACTGAATTAAGAAAGTCTATGTCTGTATATGCATCAAAACTCATTAGAACACGAAAGAAGGTTTTATTTCCTATAACTTGCTCATATACTCTGTAATAATTAGGAAGGTAAGATGGATCGCCCTTGTAATCATGCCCTCTATGCACAGCTCTGTAATGCTCTTTTACCTCCGGGTATTGTTCAAAAAAGTCATCTACATTTATTTCTATAATATTTTCGTAAGCGTTACCAAAAATTACTTGGCGGTAATCTAGTGCGTGTAGTGTTAGGGCTACGCAAAATAGAGTTATTGTTAGTAGTGCTTTTTTCATACGCACAGTATAGCATATTTTGGTGATTTTTGGGAGGGGGAAAAATTGCAAAACAATACCGTTTT
>CAYJOZ010000110.1:0-1509 GCA_964371925.1 uncultured Treponemataceae bacterium
CAAGAGCTTATGAACAACATTAAAGAAGCTGAAAACCTACAAGACACATCAGAAATAGTTTCTATGCATACATCTATGAGTAGTAGTAGCGAAAATGTAGCTATAAGTAGTATACAAACTGCATTATCTAATGCAACTACTGTATATAATACTGTTGATACGTATAAAAATAAGCTCATCTCATTACAAAATCAAAGTGATGTATTGTATGAACAAGAACGTCTTGAAATGGAAAAAGCAGCAGAAGAAGAAAGGCTAAAACTCTTAAGAGAAGAGGAAAACACTAAACTACGAAACCATATTGAGACTATTTTAAGTGATATAAAACAACGTATGGAAGATAGTGTATTTCAATCAGAAAAGCTAAAAGAAAAAATTGTTTCTAAAAGTATATAAAAAATTGCAGTGCTACTTCAAAATATTGAAGAAAGAACAGATTCATATGATGATTATTTGGATATGGTTTTTCCTATAAAAGCAGAATTTGAAAGCTTATTTTTAGAAGAAGAAGAACGTTGGAAAACACTTATATCTATTGCAAGTACGTTACAGGATGTAAACCTTAGCCCTGCAATATCGTATGATGACAAAGAGGATGCTTTAATTATTAGGGCGGTAAAGCAAACAGGTGAAACCATTAATTTTAGCTTGCATGATACAAAACTGCATTATGAATTTGATAATTATGAAGGTGATGCATGTTTTGATGCGAGTGATAATATTGAATTGATTTTACAAGATGTGTATGGAATTCAATTAGATGATAAAGTTTTAGTGAGGGGAAATCCTGATAGAATTAAAAAGACCGCTAAAACAAATCCTGTAGCCCCAAAGCAACAACACTTATAACGTTTAGGAGAACTATATGACAACATGGTTAAATTTATTAAAAACACACGTTTTTACAAAAAAACTACTTATTATTCATGGAAATATTGAAGATTTTTTTTATTATGAAAAAAATGGCGTTCCCGCATTTTTATCCTGCAACGATGTTCTTATCGAAGAATTAAAATCGCTTGGTTTTAACGAATTTTTACAGTGGGATAGAATTTCTAATCTAGAAACAACAAATATTAGTGATGATGAAATTTATGCACGGCCGGAGAAGAAAGCCGGTGAAGAGATGATACATTTAAATAATGGGAATTCGCAAAATGCTCCTAATTCGGAAAATAGAAAAACAAAACAAAAAATTGAACCGAGTGAATTTTGGGCTATTGTTTCAAAGTCAATGCAAAATACTAAAAACAAAAGAGCAATTATTGCAAACTATAGTTCTTTTGCGTTTTCAAATGAATCAACAGTATCATTGGAAGAAAAAAAAGATTTATTGCAAATAAGAAAATTAATTACCGAAAGCCCTTTTACAGAAGGTGCAGATATAGGGCAAGCAAGGCCAATTTTTATTCTTTTAACAAATAATATAGCGCAATTACCAATAAGTATGTATCAAAATCATCCGTCTGTTCATGAAATTGTTATTCCAAAACCTACAAGAAGTGAGCG
>CAYJOZ010000110.1:1526-6331 GCA_964371925.1 uncultured Treponemataceae bacterium
AAAATATATAGATTTAGAAGTATGTAATTGGAAATTAACGCCACCTTTACGGGCAAATGAGGTTCTTACAGAAGAATTTATAGATCATTTAGAAGGCTTTACATTACGAGACTTAATGCAAATGTGTGAGCTTTCATGTAGTGCGCAAGGAAAAACAGGGGAGCGTGCATTAAGTCCTAAAGAATTGATAACGAGATACAAATATGGTGAAAAAACAAGTCCCTGGGAATCTCTAAATCGAGACAATGTTAGAAGTTTAGAAGCAAAACTAAAAGAACGGGTAAAAGGACAAGATGCAGCAATAAAAAAGGTTTCTCAAATGGTGTTGAGGGCTTTTACCGGTTTTTCCGGCATACAGCATTCTGCAGCAAAACAAACTCCAAAAGGGACACTTTTTTTTGTTGGACCTACCGGAGTTGGCAAAACAGAATTAGCAAAGGCTCTTGCTGCCAATTTATTTGGGGATGAAGATGCTTGCATTCGCTTTGATATGAGTGAATATAATCATGAACATAGTGATCAACGCCTTGTAGGTGCGCCACCCGGATATGTGGGGTATGAAGCAGGCGGTCAACTAACCAATGCAATTAAAACACGCCCTTTTTCGGTTATTTTGTTTGATGAAATAGAAAAAGCGCATGGGCGTATTTTAGATAAGTTTTTGCAAATTTTAGAAGATGGACGATTAACTGATGGCAGAGGCGAAACGGTATCGTTTTCTGATGCTGTAATTATATTTACCTCAAATATTGGAGCTGCCAGCGTTGTTGCTTCTGATACTAGCGATAAAGATTTTATAGAAGCAGTTGAAAATCATTTTAAAAATACACTAGGTCGTCCTGAGCTGTTGAACCGGATTGGCAATAATGTCATACCTTTTAAACATTTAAATGACCCAACTATTCTTATACAGATTATTAAGAGTAAATTAATACCAATGGAAAAATTCTTAAAAGCAAAATACAAGGTGAACAGGCTTGAAATTAAGGAGCATATTTTTGAAAATTTTATAAAAGATTTTTCTGCTGACACGGGAGGGCGAGGGGTATTAAATCATGTTGTTGATGTGTTAATAGATCCTCTTTCATTAACGTTTTTTAATTCAGAACCGAGCCACTACGAGAATAAAATTGTTTTAGTAGATTATGTTGATAATGCAATTTTAATAAATTTTATGTAAGCGATGCTTTGTTATGTTAAATCTTAATAAAATACTAGCTTCAACATATGCAGAAGGTCCTGGAAATAGGTTTTGTATATGGACTCAAGGATGTTTAAACGATTGTGTTGGTTGTTGCAATGTAGGCTTACAGCCCTTGATACCTAAAATTCTTATTGAAGAAGAAAAGTTGTGTGAACAAATTAAAGAAGCAAAAGATAGGTATTCTATTGAAGGTATAACATTTTTGGGCGGGGAACCACTACTGCAAGCAAAAGCACTAGCTACCGTTGCCAAATATTGTCAAAAAATTGGTCTTTCAGTAATTTGTTTTACCGGTTACATTTACCCTAATTTTCCAGATATCGTAGATGTTGCCGATTTTCTTGGGTATGTAGATGTACTTATTGATGGCCCTTATATACAAGAGGAGCAATGCACAAAAAGAAATTGGGTTGGTTCTGCAAACCAACGGTTTTTATATTTTTCAAATACGTATAATAAAGATATCGAGACAATGAGCCAAGCTGAAATTGAAGTACGTCTTTTTTCTACAGAAATAATGCTTAATGGTAATCCAAATATTTTATCTTACAGGGATATTGTTTTTCCGAAATAGCTAAATGTATGCACAAAAAATATTCTATTGAAAAAAAAGGAGTTTCAGTATATAGTATATTATAGTCTTCTTCATTATAGGGATGTTAAAAGGGAAAAACAATGGCAAAGTCATTATCGTATTACATCGATAAAACAAATATGCAGTCTTTTATTGAAATGGTTGGAAAAGAAACATGGTTAGATAGCTTTAAGCTTGAAAACCCTATTTACTCAATAGGTAATCAGTACCGTTGCGATTTTAGCGTAAATGGTAAAAAAGAAACAGTCGATATTCACCACCTAGCAGATGGATCATCAAAACTGCAGCCAGTAGGTATTGAAATTTCCAATGCTTTAATTCTTATTAAAAACATAGGGGATGCGTGTAAAAAAAATCAGCACGAAAATGCTTCATGTACGTTTACAAAAATTTCTAATGACATATACGAAAAATTAATTTTGTACTTAAACTCTGTTGAAAAAATATATTGCATTGAAAATGAAGAGAGACAAATCCCTGAACACAAGAGAACAAAGTTTCAAAGTGATTTTGGAGATTCAATTGTAATCTGTTATTACCCAAATATGACTTTAATGTTTCAAGGGAATCCAGCATATGTACTTACTGAAGCTATGTATTTTATGTCAGTACAAGAAACGGTAACCGAAGAAGATATTCTTAATACTCAAAATGAAGTGTATCATACAAAAAAAGTTTCAGTAGAAACAGCTCATGAAGCTTTGCGAAAAAAAATACCACAGGCATATTCTATACTCAGCCCCGAAATAATCAAAGTGCTTTCACCATCCTTAGATTTGTCAAATTCGAACATAGAAATGGAAGAATATAGCTGTATGGTTTTTCCTGCGCTAAAAGCACTTGAAGGATTTTTGTTGTACTTACTCTTACAAAAAGGTATCATAATTTTACCGCCAAAACAAAACTTTGGTATAGTTTTTATGCGAAGTGAACACACTGATAACCATGTTTTAAATCGTGAAAGTGCTTTAAAAGTAGGCGATGCATCTTATCAACGATGTTTAGAAGATATATACAACTATTTTAAAAATCAACGCCATACCTTATTTCATGCTCATCAAGCCCTTGAAAAAACATTTGTAATTAGTAACAAAGAAGATGCTGACAGAATTCTTAATGAAATTTATTCCTTATTTGAAGATGTTGCTACTCGTTTGATTGCTTCGTAATTTGAGCGAATAAATGTCGGTGTGTGTTGACTCCCTCCGGTCCCGCAAAAACATCGCAACTTATGCGATGTTTTTTTATGTTTTTGCTAAAACTTATCTTCCAGATTATTGACATATAGAATTTCTCCATTTATAATAGTAGGTAGGGAGTTGTTATTGAAAAAACCAAAATACCTCGTTGTTATTGTGTGTTCGTTTGTGTTGTTTGCTTGGGTATTGACCTCTGTTATACTTTTTTTCAGAAGTTCTTTACAAATTGAAACCGATAGAGTAAACACCAATTTTTTTAACATTACGCAAAATAATATACATACACTTAATGTAATATTTTCTGAGTACGCAACTACAATGGCTATTGCTGCACACGCTATAGGTGAAAATCCAAATTATTCAGATGATGACATACTTCTAGCATTTTTACAGGAAATTAATACAGCGGGCAGATTTTTATGTGTTAGCTATCATAGCCCCGATAGATCTTTTGCTTCATCTGGACTTGCATATGATGAATATGAAGGTGAAATGGGGTATGAGCGTTTTTTAGAAACTGAAGTATCTATTTCAGATGCATATTATGATTCCACTTATAAAGAGTCTATTATTTCTATACGCATACCACTAAAAGAACGTAACATAGAATCGTATCTTGTTGCAAAGGTTAGTATACATACATTATCACGCTTACTTGATAATAGTTTTATTACAAATGGGGGATACTATCACATTATTGACGAAAATGGAAGTTACATTGCAACATCAGATTCAGGTAATGAAGTTGCAATGGAG
The DNA here is from genome assembly GCA_964371925.1 of uncultured Treponemataceae bacterium. Classification (GTDB taxonomy): domain Bacteria; phylum Spirochaetota; class Spirochaetia; order Treponematales; family Treponemataceae; genus CAYJFX01. The sequence continues at coordinate 5,281 of CAYJOZ010000110.1, forward strand.
TTTTCTTTTTATGAAGCAATGTCGTTGTTAGAATATTTGCCAGGATATTCTGAAGAACAGTTTTTACAAAATGTAGCTAATAAATCATTAGGGGTTATTGAATATTCCTATGAAGGAAATAGCCGCAATATGTATTATATGTTTACTGGTATAAACGACTGGATTCTTACCACTATCATTCCGAAAGAGGTTATTCATTCTTTTGCTCGAAGCCATCAAAGAGCAACCTTTTATTTAGTCTTATCTATACTAGTTGCAATGGGTTTTATTATCCTGTGGGTAGCCTATTCAGAAAAGAAAAATCAGGCGAAAGTGCAACTTATGTATGATTCTATTAAATCACTTGCAGAAAAAGCACAAAAAATAATTATTGAATGGGATTATAAAACTCATACATTAACATCCTTGTCTGACTATGAATCTATGTTTGGGCGAGATCTTATTATTCAAGATATTAGAAAAGATTTGGTGAAAAAAAATGTGTATCATAAAGATGATACATCAACAGTGAAAACCATTCTTAAACGAGTAGAAAATGGTGAATCAATTACAAATGAGCGCATTAGAATACAGCATAAAAATGGCTCTTATATTTGGTGTTCATTTGATTCTACCGTAGTAAAAAATCAAAAGGGAGAGCTATTAAAAGCCTTTGCCTTTATTGAAAACATAGATTCACAAGTACGTCACACTGAAGAGCTTAAAATATCGGCACAGCGAGATGCCCTTACAGGCCTTTACAACAAAATACAAACTGAAGACCTAATTATTGAAGAACTTAAAAACTTAGGAAACAAGCACGGCGCACTATACATAATTGACTTTGACAACTTTAAGCTCATTAATGATACCTTTGGGCATCAAAAAGGTGATGACGTCTTAAAAGAAATAAGTGCAGGAATCCAAACCATTTTTAGAACCGACGACATAATTGGGCGCATAGGTGGAGACGAGTTTTTTGCCTACATAAAGAACATTGAAACACTAGACGACGTTGCAAAAAAAGCAAAAACCATCTGCGAAACCCTTAAAAAAACATACACTGGAAAAG
>CAYJOZ010000111.1:0-611 GCA_964371925.1 uncultured Treponemataceae bacterium
ACTGGTGGAACTGCCATTTTCAATGGCGGGACTATTACCACAAATAGAAAATCAACTCACTTTAGTGCTGCTGGTATAGATGTTCTAATTGGCACATGGGCTGGGTTTGATGGCAACTATACGGAGGGCATTACGGTTACAATTAAACATGAAACTACTATTGGATCCTTAACAGACTATCGCAAATAAAACTTACATACCATACCTAAAAATGGGCTGCCAAATAACGGGCAGCCTATTTTTTACAAACATTTGTAACCTTTTTTAATGCATGTTGTTTTATCACAACAGTGAGAATCGAGGGGCACTGCTACATTGTATCAACACAAGCCTAAGCGAACATTTTTAAGGAGTCAGTAACATGAAACGATTGCTGAACGTATGTATTATCCTACTTATTGCTGCTACATTCATTGCTTGTAAAAACCCCGCAGGGGGGATGTCGCCCGCTACAGACAGCGGCGGGCTAGATGGCACAACAGAAGATGAAGGCGAGAACACAACTCCAGAAACGGATAGTGGTAATGGTTCTACTGAAAATTCTAGTGGCGACTCAACCTCGAATGGTGGAGATGGAAATGGCACTGACGGTGAAATCGGCTCTGGTGGTT
>CAYJOZ010000111.1:653-6327 GCA_964371925.1 uncultured Treponemataceae bacterium
CAAATGATACTGTAATAACTGATAATGCCCTCAATTTTATGACAGATGGCGATATAACATTTACCCTAAATGGTGCAGTATTTTCAGGTACATGGACAATTGAGAATGGGTTATTTGTTGGGACAGATGCTACTATTACAATTGGTGAAAACATTACGTTTGATAACATTCGAGGCATGTTTGAAACTGCAATTCAATTCGAAAACACAAGGGTAGCAACATCATATGAAGATTTTAGCATAACACATAGCATGGGTAGAGAGTATGATAATCTTGTTATACTTATAAGTATAACCCCTGATGAAGGTTTTTCATTTGCGAATGGAGAATTAACAAAAACAATTCGAATGCAGTTTGATTTGAAGAAGAGTGCATAAAGGCAAAAGGCTATTCTGTAAAGAGAATAGCCTTTTTAATGAGTATCCTTATCCCAACAATTTTTCTATTTCGTCAACGAGATTTGAAAAAACATTTACAGCATCTTGAATGCTTGTCGATTGTTCCATATCAACGCCGGCCACTTTTAAAGCCTCTATTGGGTAGCGTGAACCGCCCGACTTTAAAAATGCAAAATAATCGTCTCTTTCTTTTATACCGCCAGTAGTCACTTTTTTGGCCAAAGCAAGAGCGGCAGATATTCCCGTAGAATATTTATACACATAGAACGCATTATAAAAATGAGGAATGCGCAAACATTCTAAATCGCTATGTTCTTCAAAAATCATTTCGCTTCCAAAATACGTTTCAAGTAATTCTCTATACGTTGCACGGCAGACATCAACCGATAACGGCGTACCACTTTCTACAAGCTCGTGTGTCTTTTTTTCGTATTCTGCAAACATGGTTTGACGGTATAAAGTAGCCAAAATATCACCTGCTCGAATGCATAAAAGATACGCTTTTTCATTTTTGTCGCTTGTATTTTTTAGCATGTGATCAAATAAGAGCTGTTCATTAAACGTAGATGCAACCTCTGCTTCAAAAATAGTATAATTATAATGCATAAAAGGATTTGACTTTGCAGCATACCAAGAATGCATTGAGTGCCCACCTTCATGCGCTAAAGTAAATACATCTCTAATAACATCATCTTTGTAATTCATTAATATGTATGGATAGCCCTCATACCCGCCAGATGAAAAGGCTCCACTTCTTTTTCCTTTATTTTCGTAGCGATCAACCCAACCATTAAGTAAACCATTTCGCAAGGTAGAAGTATATTCTTCTCCAAGTGGAGAAAGCGCATCTGTTATCATATCAACTGCTTTTGTATACGGTGTAATAAATTTAACATCTTTTGTTAAGGGCATATAAACATCGTAGTGTCTAAGCTCGTCAAGTTTCAGCACTTTTTTTATTAATGAATAATATTTGTGAAGAGGTCCTAAATTCGAGCGTATTGTTCCCACAAGATTCTCATAGACGGAAACCGGAACATTATCGGGAAAAAGAGCCTTCTCTATAGAAGAATTATAACCTCTAGCTCGTGCCCTATACACATCCTGATTAACGCTCCCAGCATACAAGGCTGTAATCGTATTTTTATGATTATCGAAAGCAGAATAGAGCTGATTATATGCAGTTTTACGCACTTCTCGATCAGGATTAATCAAAAATGACGAATACGTAGTTTGACTCAAAGGTTTTTCACCTTCATTAGTTTTTATTGTCCCAAAATCTATATCGACATTAGTAAGCATTGAAAAGGCCTTTGACGGCACTTGCATGCTTTCTTGTTGCAGTGCAAAAATTCTTTCTTCTTTTTCACTTAAAATATATGGAGCCATGCGGATGAGCTTTTGTAAAAATATTTTATATGGTTTAAAATCATCCAATAAAAGCATTTGTTTCAGTTCATTAGCACCGATTGCTTGGATTTCAGGGACAACAAAACTTGTTAGTGCTTCGGCATTACTGGCTGCCATCATATAGCGCCCCATTTTATCTTGTGCATTGCTATCGCCAGCATCCTGTGCAGTATGTAAGAATGCGTAATTTCCTAACCGTTCGCTTAACAGCTCAAGCTTTTCATTTATCGCAAGGGTCTCAAGCAAATTGCTTTGATTATTCAGAGTTCCTTTAAATGAAACAATTTTTTGCGCCAAGGGCTCAATTTCTTTTAAAGATTTTTCCCATTCATCGTCACTTCTAAAAAGTGTTGATAAATCCCAACAATCATCTTTTTTTACATTTTTTCGTAGTGGTATTGCATGTTCATTCATAAATAGTACTATACCACATTGCAGTTTTTTTATCTATGTGATACAGTAGCAATTATGGGAAGTTTGTCTAAGTATCAAATTGCACGTGGGCGAAAGCTCTATGGAATTTTCACAGGTTTTAACTCAATTTCTTTTACTTTGGTAACAGGCAATATTTTGTCAATCTATGCGATGTACCTACAAGCTAGTGCTCTGGTCATTGGTTTGATAAATGCTTTTAACTTTTTATCTTTTTTTGCAATCCCCCTTGGACGATTTTTAACAAAAAAGCGTTCAATTATGAAGGTATATGCCAACGCATGGATGGCACGAAGTGCTTGCGTTCTTTTTATGATTCCAATACCTTTTTTAGTTTCTTCTAATGTTCCAGAGATGGGAATATTTTGCATTTTAATAAGCAACCTAGGATTTAATTTTTTCCGTGGAATTGGAACCATCGCAAATAATCCTGTTATTACCGACTTAGCCCCAGGAAAGGATAGGGGAAGCTTTATGGTCTTCTTGTCGTTAACCTGGAATACCTCTGCTCTTTTAGTAACATTACTTTTAGCATTTTTTTTACAATTTGGTGATTCGCTTGTAGTATTAAATGCAGCCGTAATTATTGGTATAGTTTCTGGTTTTATTTCATCATTGATTCTATACAGAATGCCATCAAGCGACAGTGAACAAACAACCGAGCCAACAAACTTTTCAAGAAGCTTTTTAACCGCAATGCATGATAGAAGTTTTAGACTATTCTTAATTGCCTTTATGATTATTGGGTTTGGTGTCGGGATGGCGAGGCCATTCATTATTGTATATGCTCGCGACGTGTATACACAACCCGATAGTTTTGTTACCTTCATAACTTTTTTTAGTAGCATGGGCGCCTTATGCATGGGGCTTGTTACTCGTTTATTTATAGATAAAATTGGGGCAAAACCCATGTATTTATTATTTACAGCACTCACCATTGTAAGCTTAATTCCTGCTGTTATTTCACCATCAATAAGTAATAGTATTATTGGCTTTGTATACCTATGCCTCATTGCCTTTGTTTCAAACTTAGGCTTTTCGGGTGAAGAAAATGCAGGTCAAACATATTTTTTCGGGCTTATCCCAAAAGAAGCAGTACTAGATTTAAGTATAGTATACTTTTTAGTTTCTGGAATGGCGGGAGCCTCAGGTTCTTCAATTGCTGGTGTTATCCTTGACGCATTTGAGCAGTCAGGCCTTTCTGTCACTGCTTCGTATCGAGTATTTTTTGCAATTCAAATAATAATAATCGCACTATCATTTTTTATTCAGTTAAAGCTTAAAGCGCTAGATAGCTACTCATTAAAAGAAGCACTACCGATGTTTTTTTCAATGCGTGATATACGTGGATTAAGCCTTTTGTATAAACTTGACAGAAGTAAAACAGTGCGCGAAAAAACAGAATTATTAACGGAACTACGACTTTCCAATACTACGGCTGCAACTTCTAACCTAGTAGAGCACTTATCATCTCCAAGTTTCGCTGTAAGGTCTGAGGCAATAGCAGGAATGGAAAGTTTACCAAAGTTAAATAATAAAACCATCGAAATATTAATTCAAGAGCTAGACAAAGGTCTCTACACTACGGCTTATAGGGCTTCAAGGATACTTGGTAATTTTAAAATACAAAAAGCTGTTCCTGAATTACTTAAATGTATTCATAGTGAAGACTATATTCTTGCAGGGGAGTCAATGGTCGCTTTGGCCAAAATTGGAGATGAAGCAGCCCAAACAAAAATCTCAGAAGTTCTTGAAACAACTAAAAATACACACATCGCCTTGTGGGGAATACGCTCAATGGAAATGTACGCAAATGCAACAAGCATCCCAGTTTTACAAAATGTATTGCGCATTAACCATGAACATGCGGTTATTGAAAACGAAACAATACTTGCCTTTGCATCGATTATGGGAATCGATAAATCGTTTTTTCCCGCCTTTTCGCAATATGCTGAAAATCCTGAAAGTGCAGTTGATGTTTTACAAACATTGTTTGATGAAATTGCCTCAAAGAAAAAAATGAAAGGACAGTCTATTCCATCGCTTATTTTAGATTTCTTAGAGGATGAAATACACAAAGATAATTTTTCACAGAATATTGCTACATACTCAAAAAAAACAAGTGGTATGATTGTAAAGATGCTTATAAGCAGTCTCATAGACACAGATCTTCCTAGGCTACATTCTTTCCGCTTCTTTACCTGCTTTTGGGCATTAATGGTTTTTGCTGACCCAAAATTGCTAAATAGATAGTACTACTTAGCTACCTTCCATCGCAGGCGCAAACGGCCATCGGTAAAATCATGGCTGATAATAGAAAAGATTCCTATTTCACTGGTATTTGAAACATGAGAGCCTATACACGCACAAGAATCATAATCTCCCACATCTATAATTCGTAATGTGTTACCAGCATTCTCTGGAAGTTTTGATAAATCAACTATTGTAGACGCCTCTTCTCGTGTTAAAAACCGCTCTGTCACATCAAGGTTTTTGGCGATTGTTGCATTAACTATATTAGAAATTTCTTGTAATTGGTCACTCGAAGGCTCTGTATCGAGCCTATAATCGCATTTTGATTTTTTTGCCTCAACATGAGCATTGTAAGAGCGGGCACAGCCAAACATACGTACCATTGTCTGATTGAGAATATGTTCTGCCGTATGCATCGGCTCGCAGTAGTCTTTTTTTGCTTCGTTTTCTGTTTTATTCTGCATTTTGATTTTGTAACTTTTCTTCCTTAGCATAAATACAAAGCGCGTCTATCAGTTCGTCACAATACCCTTGCATTACTTGATCTAATTTATATAGGGTAAGCCCAATTCTGTGATCTGTTACGCGGTTTTGTGGAAAGTTATATGTTCTAATACGTTCTGAGCGGTCCCCTGAACCAACCATACCTTTACGTTGGGCTGAGCGTTCAGCATTTTTTTTAGATTCTTCAAGTTCAAAAAGACGTGCACGTAAAACACGCATAGCTTTGTCTTTATTTTTATGCTGACTTTTTTCGTCCTGCTGAATTACAACCAAACCTGTAGGCAAGTGAGTTAAGCGCACTGCAGAGTCGGTTGTGTTAACACATTGTCCACCAGGCCCCCCCGCACGCATTACATCAACACGTAAATCTTCAGGCTTAATATCAATTTCAGTTTCTTCGGCTTCAGGAAGAACGGCAACGGTTACCGCACTAGTGTGTACACGTCCTTGAGATTCTGTTGCAGGAACACGTTGTACACGGTGAACACCGCCCTCATAGCGAAGGCTTCCATACACATACTTTCCGCTAATAGAAAAAGAAAGTTCTTTGTATCCACCAACTTCAGTTTCACTCATATTAATTACTTCGTATTTCCAGCCTTTCATATCGGCATAACGACTATACATTCTAAATAGGTCTGCAACAAAGAGGGAAGATTCGTCTCCACCAGTACCAC
>CAYJOZ010000112.1:0-6309 GCA_964371925.1 uncultured Treponemataceae bacterium
TCATAAGATCCTCCATAATCAATATATATTCTCTAAACACATATTGACATTATTATAAATGTCTTTTCAATTATAAATATAGTATATAGCTATTACCGCTTTATTTCAAGGATGAATAATTATTTTACTTAATTGAAGTATAGGCTCGTTTACAATCTTTTTTGCACGTCTATATAGCGGGAGAAATATTCATACCAAGTTGTGAATTTATAAAATCATACACAGAATCAATTTCTTTTGTATATAACCATGGTGGATTAATTATTGCCATTCCTGACCCATACATTCCAAAATCTTCGCCTTTAATGTCTCTATACACATGCTCTGTAACGCAAAATTTTTCATCAATTGGCACTATGCATGATAGGCCCCTTTTTAGCTCTGATGTTTCTGCTTCTCGCCTATTGACTAAGGGGTACCACACAGCAATTACTGCCGTTGCGCATTTTTTGTAAAAAGCTTCTACTGTTACTGCTACATTGTTGTAATCATCCTGGGTTTCATAACTTGGATCGATGAGCACAAGTGTTCTCTGCGGAAATGAGAGTGCTTTAAGCATTTCAAAACCATTTCTGTTGTGCACATGAATCCTCTTGTCACGCTTTGTTATTTTGTATAAAGTTTCGTAATCGGACTTTTGAAGTTCACTCAAGATTAGTGAGTCTTGCGCACGGCTTAGACGTCTTACAATTTCCGGAGAACCTGCATATGTCTGTTGCAACAGTAACTCTTTGCAAATATCAATGTACGGTATACAAGTTTTTGGAATATCTTCATTTGAAAGTGTTTTTAAAAACTCAACAATACCTTCCTGACCTTCACCAGTTTTTAAAGCCCATTCGCTTTGCAAGTTATATAATCCTAGCCCCGCATGCGTATCAACGTATGTAAAAGGAGTTTCTTTTTGCAAAAAGTGTGAAACAAGTAGGGTGAGAATTGAGTGTTTAAAAATATCTGCTTTATTGCCTGCATGAAAGGCATGTCTATAACTTAACATATACTGTAATAAGTGCAACATGGACCCGTTTAGCCCACCTGCTTTGCTACTTAGAGCAGGGAGCGAAGCGAGCTATGTCGCTAAACTCGATAGTAAAGGTTTGCAAGGAGGCAAACTTTTACGTAAATTATTTACTTATTCCTTTCTTTTGATCAATTTCCATCTTAGACTTCCAAACTAAGGCTTTCTTTTTAATTTCTTCACCTTCAGCACTTTCCCCAAGTAGCAAGTGAATTCGTCGTTGAGCTGATAAGTAGTTTATTGCTAAACGTATATCATCTAAACGGTGTGTAGAAAGTTCGTATCTATCTCTATATCCATCTGCAGATTGACCCAAAAGTTTTTTTACTAAGCGAAGGTAGTATACTGCTACATCATAATCAGGGTTTCGAGGGTCAAAATAGATTTTTGAAGCTTCTTTTAAATCTATAAGATTCTTAGCAACTGTTGAAAATCGGCCTTCTAATTCAACAAATGACCATTTCCACTTTGTGTTATCACCATATGCGTCTACAATGAGCCGAATTGCTAAGCCAATTTTTCGTGTTAGTTGATAACGCTTATCAAGTGGTGTGTTTTCGATTAGAGCCACTCTGTCTTCATATTCATTATATGCGGCATCAATCATGTTTGAAACAACTTCTTCTAAATAAATTATAGCCTTATACAGAATTTTTCGACCTTCATTTAAAGCATCTGTATTTTTTGTTTCTAAAATTTCAAGAGATAGGTTATTGATTATTACGTAAATGGTAGATGCATGAATCATATCTTCTGCAAGCATTATTTTTTTATAACCGTTATTTGGATCATCTTTATGCAACGTCGCAAGAGTATTTTTTTCTTTTTCGAGTATTTTATCGATAGCCTCTTTGTGTGGTGTCATTTTTGCAGTGAATTGATTTCTTGAATCTTCAGTTATTTTTGCCATTATTACGTATCTCCATAATTCGTTAATAGGGTGCGTGCATGTTCAAGGGATGCTGCGCTTACCGAATCTCCTGACAACATTCTTGCTATCTCTTCAACTCGTTTATCTCCATCAATAATTCTAACCCTAGTTGCTGTTTTTCCACCTTGAACAGATTTTTCTATCTTTATTTGAGTATCGGCATAAACAGCTATTGAGGCAAGGTGTGTTATGCATAAAATTTGTCTTCCATTTGCTAAAAGTTTTAAATGTTTACCTACTGCGACCGATACTTCACCGCCAATACCTGTATCAATTTCATCAAAAATAAGTGTCCCTGTTGTATCTGAGCGGTCAAGAACAGTTTTTAAGGCAAGCATTACCCTAGATAACTCCCCTCCAGATGCTATTTTTGCAAGAGGTTTTGCAGGCGTTCCAGGGTTTGGTGAGATTAAAAACTCAATATCATCTATACCATAGGGGCCACATTTTTGATCGTCGGATACAGCCTTTTTTTGCTCTATTTGTACAAAAAACTTTGTTCCTTTCATCCCCAAGTGTATTAATACATTTTCAACAGCTTGAGACATTTTTTCCGCTGCTGTTCTTCGTTTTAGTGATATTTCTTTTGCTTTTGTGTATACAACTCTTTCTAGCTGTGTTATAGCATCTTGTAATTCTTTTCGATTAGTCTCACCCAAAGAAAACTGTTCTAGTTGCTGTTTGCATTTTTCACCATGTGCTATAACATCTGCAATGCTATCTTGTGTTCCAGAGGTATACTTTTTTTTCAGCTTAAAAAGAAGAGCCAGTCGCTCTTGTACTTCCTCGAGCCTAGCGGGATCAAATACAAGCGATTCTGTATAGTTTCTCACTTCTTCTGCTATATCGGAAAGCTCATAGAAGACACTTTCTGCTCTAGTGGAAAGGTTTTCTAAGGAAGCATCCATGCTTGATGCACCAGAGAGATTTCCGCTTGCCTTTTTTATTACAGAAATAACATTTAAACCACTCATCGAATCTGCAGAAGTGATGAGAGTTGAAAAACTATCTATTTCTTGGTAGAGTCGCTCATATTGTGAAAGTCTATTTTCTTCTTGGGCTAAGTCTATGTCTTCGCCCTCTTTAAGCTGTGCCTCTTCAATTTCTTGTATAGCAAATGTTAATAAATCTATTTTTTCTGCTTTTCGCGAGTCAGAAATATCGATTTCTGATAAAAGTTGTCGCTTTTCAACAAGTTTTGCATATTCAATTGTGAAAGCAGAAACCTCACTTTCGATACCTGCATAGGAATCTAAAAATCGTCTATGTTCTGCAATTCTCATAAGGGACTGATGTTCATGTTGTCCGTGGATATCTATAAGTGAGGATGTAAGCTCTGCAAGTTCTGTCCGTGTTACAGGTGTATCTTGTACCCAAGCAGCAGTTTTACCTGTATTTCTAACTAAACGCCTGAGTAGGATTCTACCATTTTCGCTTTCAATGCCATGTTCTTCAAGCCAGTTTATTGCGTGGGTATTAGTATTCTTTATGCATATTGTCCCGCTTACCTTTGCCTCAGAGGCACCTACACGAATAAGTTCTGTACCGCCCTTGCTTCCGAGCAAAAATGAAATAGCCCCAATGAGTATCGATTTACCAGCACCGGTTTCACCGCTTAATACAGTAAAGCCATCTGACAACTCAAGTGTAGCTGAATCTATGAGAGCAAAATCTTTTATGCTAATATCCTCAAGCAAAGGGTCCTCCTGACCAGTGAAATTTTGAACGTAGTGCAGAATAAAAAACTTCCGCATTGCAACCAACTAATAAACACTTACTCGTAGATTGCTTAATTGTTACAACATCGCCTACTTCTATATCGGCATGAATTTGCCCATCACATGATACCATAAACTGCAAATTTCTAGAAGGAAGAATATCTATTTTGAACACTGTCTTGCCTGAAAGAACGAGAGGGCGGGTTGAAAGAGAAAAGGGTGACACAGGAGTGAAGATAATCGCATCCAACGTTGGATCGACTATTGGCCCTCCAGCAGCCACTGAGTATGCAGTAGAGCCTGTAGGCGTTGCTACAATGAGACCATCCCCTTTAAATTTTCCAAAATGAGTATTGTTTGCTTCAACATTTAATGCAATGGTTTTCATTGCAATTTTCGAAGTAAGTACCACTTCGTTTAATGCATGGGCTTTATATACTTTTTTATTGTTGCGAACTACTTCTACATATAGGGATGTTCGTTTTGTTGGTAGTAATTTTTTTTCAAGGAAATCTTCAAGTGAGCTTTTCCAATGATTAGGTTGTATTCCTGCAATAAACCCAAACTCTCCAAAGTTTATTGGAAAAATTGGCAGTTTTTTATGAATGCATTGGCGGCTTACGTACAATACTGTTCCATCACCGCCCAAACTAATAGCAAATTCAAAATGTGCATCTGGAAATGGCTTATTATCACCATTGTAATTAACTAAAACGACATCATAACCCCTTGAACTTAAAAATAGTTCAATTTCGCTAACGAGATTTTTTGCGGCCTGATTGAATACATTTACCACTACTACGCAAGTTTTCACAAATATGTCCTTACTTCAAGGTCTATGGCAGGGTTGCCAAAACCTTTATGATTTTTTCAGACTTTGATCCACCGAGCCTTGGGTAGAGAGGGAAAAGAGCACAACGCAAAGCAAGTGCTCTAGCATTTGGACAATTATCACAAACATCCTCAAAAACACTTGCAATAGAATCTTCAAAAGCAAGTCTCACTTCTATACCTTTTTTTGAAGCATATTGCTTTACATCTTTAAAGCTGCCTGAAAGAATAACAGGAAATGAATATGCTGTTGCCACCGCAACATCCGTTTGTCCAACAAAACTTTTATGTTTTCCTTGCATAAGAGATCGAATATAGCTAGCATGTAATTGCTTTCTAATATCTTCATTTCGGGAAAACTCTTTTATCTGAATAAAACCAAGAGCGGCGTTAATATCTGCTAAAAGGTCTGTTTTTGGTGTAACTTCTGTAATATTTTTTAATACAGTCCAGTTTCGGCTTTGGCCTGCAATTAATAGAGCTCCACCGCCGGCAGTTAGTACATCATCTTGCTCTAATCCCAGAATTGCAAAGGTGCCAAACTTTCCGACATGCTTTTCTTCGTATGTCGCTCCAGCATTTTGTGAAATATCTTCAATAATTGGAATGTTTAGTTCTAGTAATGACGCAAAATTTGGTACTTGTCCTAGTGACTCATGAAGTAATAGTATGCGTCCGCCTTTTTCAATACCGTCTTGTACTGACTCTGCTGTAATGAGGCCTGTTTCACTTGAAACATCAATGATTACAGGCTTATAACCAAGGTCGATTACCGTTGTATAATGCCATGAAGGTGCTAGTGCTGAAAGTATAATGCCAGTTTCTTTTGGTACTTCCATAACCTGTAAAGCATACTTTAGCGCAATTGATGGACTTCTAAATGCAATTGCTCCACTAACTGAGAATATTTCTTTTGCCTTTTGGATGAGCTTTGTGTTTAGTTCTCCAGGGCCTATTTTTTCTTCGACCATGCATGTTAAAACTGCATCCATTTCTTTTCGGCGTATAGTTGAACTGAATGTTTTTATTTCCATTATGAACTAATACCCAAAAGTCGTTGTAAATCGCTAGAATCAAATAATTTTCGTATATCGAGTAAAATTAAGTATCCATTGTTATCTTCCACAATGCCATGTATATATTCTGATCCAATTCCGGTAAGCATATGTGGAGGAGGCTTTACCTCTGTTGAATTAATAGTAATTACTCTCGACACTTTATCGATAACAATGCTTATTTTTAATCCATCTATACTTAGAATAATAAAGCCTCTATTGAGTTCTTCTTCTACATCATTTTCATATACTAATCGTTCTATATTAAATCTCTTGTGCAGATTCATAATCGGAATTACTTCACCACGAAGATTGAAAATACCTTCAATGTACATGGGGGCATGCGGAATTGGTCTAATCTCTTGAGCTTTAACGATTTCCTTTACATCCAAAATATCAACACCGTATAGTTCTGAACCGAGTTGAAAAGTTACAATTTGAAATTGTTGATTGTTATCAGCCATGAATATTGCTCCTACTAATTGCTAAAGTACACTATATATATAGAATACTACATAAAGCGAAAAAATACAAGGGATTTTACATATCAAATAGTTAAAATGAAAAATGTTTTATAAATAATATCATGATTTTTTTATCTAATCTTGTTGCTCAACGCTTGTCTTTTTATTCAAAATATGCTAGTCTTTAGCAAACAAATACATAGTTTTCTCGCATAATATGTGAGTTTTGAAAGTATAAAAATTTTTGGCAAAATGCCAATTTTAAGGAGACAATATGAAGTTAGAACAACTT
>CAYJOZ010000113.1:0-6225 GCA_964371925.1 uncultured Treponemataceae bacterium
CCAAGGTGGATGTCGCGGGTCCGACTCCCGTTTCCCGCTCGAAGCGATTCAGGACAGATTCTTGAATCGCTCTTTTTTTATACCGAGAGTATACAAACTCTTAATTAAGGATACTATCATGGAAACAACTAAAAAATTTGAATCATTGGAACATTCTTCAGTTAAACTTACCGTAACCGTTCCAAAAACAGAAGTAAAGAAGAATTATGACGAGCTCATTAAAAAATACGCAAAATCAGTACAAATGCCTGGTTTTAGAAAGGGTAAAGTACCAGTAGCAATTCTTGAAAGAAAATATGGAGAGGCACTAAAACAAGACGTAGCCTCTGATATTATCGAAAAAGCTGTTGAGGAAGTATTTACTGATTTAGATAAAAATGATACAGAAAATCGGCCGCTTCCCTATGCTCGCCCTTCAATGGATGAATTTCCTCAAATGGAACTTGATAAAGATTTAGTATTTTCTATTAAATATGATGTTATGCCTAAAGTAACCGTTGAAGGCCTTGATAAAGTAAGCATTAAAGAACCTGTAGTTAGTGTAGGGGATGCTGAGCTTAAAGAAGAACTTGAAAGTATTCGTGAAAGAAACGCAATGGTAGTAGATAAAAAAGATGGCGATAAAGCTAGTAAGGATGATGTAGTTACTATTGACTACTTTGAAGTTGGTGATGACGATAAAGAAATTGAAGGCACAAAAAGAGAAGATTTTGTGTTCACAATTGGTACTGAACAAAACATTTTTAAACTAGATAACGATATCATTGGCATGAAAAAGGGTGATACTAAAGTTGTTACAAAGAAATTCGATAAAGATGATACAAATGAAGAACTTGCAGGATCAACAAAAAAAATATCTGTAACAATCAAAGCTTTAAAAGTACGTGATCTTCCAGATTTAGATGACGAACTTGCTCAAGATGTAAACGAAAAATACAAAACCCTACAAGATTTAAAAGACGACATTAAGAAAAATCTAACAGTAGCATTAGAAAATAGAATGAGAGAAATTAAAGCTAGTGCAATTTTAGATCAGTTAGTAGAAAAAAATCCTATTGATTTACCTGCATCTATGGTTGAAGCAGAAAAAGAATCTCGATGGAGAATGATGGCACAGCAATTTCAAATGTCACCAGAACAACTTGAAAGCATGTTAACAGGCTCCGGTCAAACAAAAGATGCTATGCTTGAAACTTGGGTTGGCGACTGTGAAAAAATGTTAAAAAGCCGCCTTATTGTAGAAGAACTATTAAAACTACGAAAAATTGAAGTTTCAGATGAAGAAGTAGAAGCAGAATTTGAAAGAATTGCTACAGAAGCAAATATTTCTGCAGAAGAAGTAAAAAAACACTATGCGGATGCTAATAGAAAAGAGTATCTTATAGATGACATTCGAGAAAAAAAATTGTATACCCAGTTATTCTCTGAAGTCAAAATTGCTAAGGGTGAAAAAACAACTTTTGCAGATTTGTTCAAAAAGCAATAAGCAAAAACTGATTTTTGCTCTTTTAGTAATATTAACCAATGGAGGTATTCTTCATTGGTTAAGAAAAATTTAATGCTTAGTTTTGCGAGTTTTATGCAAAGACTAAATGAGGACAACATATGAGTGAAAAATCAAGTAGCCTAGTACCGTACGTAATTGAGCAAACTGGAAACGGTGAGCGTTCTTATGATATTTTTTCACGTCTATTAAAAGATAGAATAATCTTTGTTGACGGTGAAATAAATGATATTACTGCCGATTTAATCGTAGCACAAATTCTTTTTTTGGAATCACAAAATCCTGACAAAGATATAAGTATGTATATAAACTCACCAGGCGGTTCTGTAACTGCAGGCCTTGCAATTTATGACACTATGCAATATGTAAAATGTGATACACAAACAATTTGCATGGGACAAGCAGCAAGCATGGGAGCCATTCTTTTAGCAGGCGGTACAAAGGGTAAGAGATATTCCCTACCGTCTGCACGCGTAATGATTCACCAGCCATGGGGTGGTGCTCAAGGACAAGCCTCTGATATTGTGATACAAGCAAAAGAGATTATGAGACTAAAGAATTTGTCTATCGAATACTTTGCGCATCATACAGGAAAAAAAGCAGGCATCGTAGCACAAGATATGGAAAGAGATTATTTTATGAGCGCAACAGAAGCACTCGAGTATGGCATTATAGACCACATAATGCCAAGTAGGAGATAGTAACGATGGCTAAAAATAAAAATACTTTTGGTAGTACATGCTCATTTTGTGGCAAGCCATCATCGGCTACCTTACAACTTGTTTCAGGTCCGAGTGGTGTGTGTATTTGTAAAAAATGTGTTGCAGTTTGTCAAACGATTTTAGAAGAAGATAGTTTAGCAACTAGCGCCATTGATATTGAAAATGTACCAACACCCCAAGAGTTTAAAGAGTACTTAGATGAATATGTTGTAAGCCAAGATTACGCAAAAAAAGCACTCGCGGTTGCAGTATATAATCATTATAAAAGAATGGCTACACAGAAGTCCTTACAGGGAAATAGTGATGACATCCAAATTGAAAAGTCCAATATTCTTTTGATGGGACCAACAGGTTGCGGGAAGACATTGCTGGCAAAAACACTTGCAAAAAAGTTAAATGTTCCATTTGCGATTGCTGATGCTACTACTTTAACTGAAGCAGGTTATGTTGGGGAAGATGTTGAAAATGTTCTTTTAAAGCTTATAAATGCTGCAAATGGTAATGTAAAAGAAGCTGAACGTGGCATAGTGTTTATTGATGAAATTGATAAGATATCTAGGCGAAGTGAAAATGTATCAATTACTCGTGATGTTTCAGGTGAAGGTGTTCAACAAGCTTTATTAAAAATTATTGAAGGTACAAAGGCAAGTGTACCACCTCAAGGTGGTCGCAAACACCCAAATCAAGAATTAATTGAAATAGATACAACAAATATTTTGTTCATTTGTGGGGGAGCCTTTGTAGGCTTGGAAAAAATCATCGATGCTCGAGTAAGTCAGCATTCAATTGGTTTTGGTTCTCACCTTAATACTATGACAGATGAAGAAAAAGCTGAGCTTTTAAATCAAGTAATTCCCGATGATCTTGTAAAATTTGGACTTATTCCTGAATTAATTGGGCGTATGCCAATTGCAGTGTCGTTAAATGAACTTTCACGTGACGATTTGGTAAAAATCTTAACAGAACCAAAGAATGCTATTACAAAGCAATTTATGGCATCATTTGCTATGGATAATGTAGAGCTTCTCTTTACCGATGAATCAATTGCCGAAATAGCTGAAATGTCCATTGCTCAAAAAACAGGTGCACGAGGGTTACGTGCAATTGTGGAAAAAATGCTGTTAGATATTATGTTTGAAATACCATCCATAAAAGGAAAGAAAAAGCTCTCAATTACAAAGGAAATGGTGCAAAATAAAAAGTGCTCATGCGAAACCTTAGAAATAGAGCAAAAAACGGCATAATACGTAAAAATCGTCATCGCTCGCTGGCACTCCCTGTTTTAAGGGGTTTAATGGGTTTGTGACGATTTTTACTATCGAGTTTTAGCAATGCTAAAACATCGTAGACTGTTAAGTTTTGCGGCATTAATGCCGCAATTTTTTTTATTTAATCAAGCTTTTTAGTAATTCTACCGTTTTTATTGCTGTTTTGTCCCACGAAAAACGCTTAGTCCATTCCTTGCCATCTTTTATAACTTTTTCTCTAAATGTTTCATTTTCTATTATTTGTTCAATAGCTTCTACAAACTCTTCGTGATTATCTGGATCGAAATAAAGGGCAAAGTCGCCAGCTATTTCGCCAAGAGACCCCTTTTTTGCACACGCGACAGGCACACCACATGCCATCGCTTCGATTACAGGTAAACCAACACCTTCGTTGACAGATGGAAATACACATGCATCTGAAAGTGAATAAAGCTTGTAAAAGCTTTCTCTAGGAAAGTGTCCAGTAATAAGAATATCAGAGGCAAACTCGCATGATTCAAGTTCTTTATAGATATTCTTTGCATATTTTTCTTCATTTCCCGATAGCACTAACCGGTGAGGAAGCCCAGTTTTCTTCTTAAATGCACTGAAGGCTCTTATAAGTTCTATGTGTTTTTTTTCTGCATTCGCAAGGCGCGATGCATATGTAATATATGGCCTTTTTATTGCAAAAGGCTGAATATATGCTACGTCATCTTCTATGTCAACAATATTTTGTAGCTCTTCTCTACTTTGCTGTGCAAGATTGTGATCAACGCCGTCATAGATAACTTCAATTTTCTCTGGGTTAATTTTTAATTGTAGTAAGTCTTTTTTTATAAAATGGCTTACAGCGATAACCTTTGTTGCTTTTTTTAAGTTTTGCTTAAAAAGACCAACTGATATTTTGTTTGAATTTTTTTGCAAAGAATTTGAAACTATGTCATGTACTACCACTATGGTAGGAATCTTTGTAGAGATTTCTCCTGCAGGAGAGCCTGAAGGAAATAATACTACATCATATTTTTGCTTTAGCACAAAAGACTTTAACTTAAAGGTGTGCCATAGTTTTTCTGCTCTTTGATGATCTGGAATATCTATTCCAACATATGTAGTCTTCCCGTCACCAGAATCAAATGTATACCTATCAATTTCATGGCCAAATAGTTCATATGTGCATTCTTCATCGAAAGGAAGATTTTTCACAAGAGAAGTAACATAGGATCCTAATCCAGCTTTACCGTGTTCACATCCGAACACATCTATACCAATTTTCATTCCAAACATTATAGCATACTTTTCTATTCTGTGCTATACTTAATGTATCATGAATAATTTATCAATAAACGAATTTTTTTTAGAAAAACTAAGAACTCGATCAATCGTAGATGCTACAAAGGTACAAGAAACCGTGATCCCACTAATACTTACACAAAAGCACTGTTTTTTTGAATCCGAAACAGGCACCGGAAAAACACTTGCATATTTACTTCCACTTTTACAAAAAAGTTTTTTAGAAAAAACAGACAATGGGTCTGACATTACCTTACTTGAAAAGAACAGAGTTTCAGTTTTTCCAAATCCTGAAGTAATTGTTATTTCTCCAACACTGGAACTAGCTTCACAAATAAAAAATGAAGTAAACAATTTTTTGCCGTTTAAGGCGGTGTTGTGTTTTGGTGGCGCACCTTTAAAACGACAAATAGAAAGCTTTAAAGATAAACCCTATGCAATTGTAGGTTCTTCAATTCGCTTAATGGAACTTATTCATTTAAAAAAGTTAAAAATTGGTTCTGTAAAAGCAATAATCCTCGATGAAGTGGACCGTCTTTTTGCACCTGAAATGAGAGATGAAACTTTAGAACTTGTAGATATGATGCCTAAAAGTGCACAGCTTATTGCGTGTTCTGCAACACTTCCAGAGTCTATGCAAAAAATTCTCAAAAAAACTATAGAAAAAAGAGAAAATAAAGAGTTTGAAATTGCACTTTTACCAAAGGAAGATGTATTAAAGTCGCGCATTACGCATTGGGCTTTTCATGCAGAAAGCAGAAACAAGGCCAAAGTGCTCAGAAGCTTTTTAGCAGCGGAAAAACCAAAAAAAGCACTTGTTTTTTGTTCAAGAACAGATGACACTATTTATTTAAATGAAACGCTAAGACATCATAAAGTAAACTGTGCTGTATTGACTGCAAAGACAGATAAAGTAAAAAGAAAGCAATCGCTTGACCAGTTTCGCTCAGGAAAGCTTCCTATTCTTATTACAAGTGACTTAGCAGCCCGCGGTTTAGATATTCCAGGGGTTACGCATATTATTCAAATGGATTTACCATCAAATGCTGACTTTTTTGTGCACAGGGCTGGGCGAACGGCTCGTGCTGGGAAAGAGGGTATAAATGCTATAATTGGTGATGAATACGAACTACGAAATTTATCAAAACTTGAAAAAAAATTGGGAATAATTATTTATCCTAGGGAACTAAGAGAAGGCAAAGTAGTCGAGTTTGATGAATAGATTCGTAATTCGTAATTCGTAACTTGTAATTAGCAATTACTCTTGACCTAAAGCCTCATACTTAGTAAAATAGTAGTATATTAAACTGGGTGTATTATCAGATGAGAGATAATATGCAAAAATAGAGGTTATAAGTGTTTCTAAAAGGTCTTGAAGTATTTGGTTTTAAATCGTTTGCCGATCGCACAAAAATTGAATTTGCGGATGGGATAACTGCGCTTTTAGGCCCAAATGGAT
>CAYJOZ010000114.1:0-3063 GCA_964371925.1 uncultured Treponemataceae bacterium
AAAGAAAGGTCACCAGTTACGTAGCTTCCGCTTGTGTTTTCAACTTCAGCTCTAATTGCAGCAGTGTCTGCATCAGCACCTGCACGTACCATAGCATCTTTTAATAAGTACATTGAGTCATATCCTAAAGCTGCAAATGAAACAGGAGTTGATCCGTATGTGTCAACATATTTTGTTACAAAGTCAACAACTTTTGCATCTGTTGAGTCTGCAGCATAGTGGTCAGAGTAAAATCCGTTAAGAACTTCGTCTCCAGCGTTGTCTACAATTCCTCCCCATCCATCAGCACCAACGATTTCTACATTGATACCTTGTGCACGAAGTTGTGATGCAATAAGTGCAACTGTTGAATAGTAATCTGGAAGATATACAACATCAGGATTTGCAGTTTTGATTTTTGTTAATTGTGCGTT
Organism: uncultured Treponemataceae bacterium; assembly: GCA_964371925.1. GTDB lineage: Bacteria > Spirochaetota > Spirochaetia > Treponematales > Treponemataceae > CAYJFX01. The sequence goes on from CAYJOZ010000114.1 coordinate 414, forward strand.
AAAATCTTTGTCACCTGTTGTGTAAGATTCAGCAGTAACTTTTCCACCAGCAGCTTCAAATGTTGCTTTGAAGTTTTCGTATAATCCTACTGAGTAGTCGTTACCAATGTCATAAAGAACAGCAGCATTTGATTTTCCGAGGTTTTCTAAAGCAAATTTTGCTCCAACTGTTCCTTGGAATGGATCAATAAAACATGTTCTAAATACGTAGTTACCAGCATCAGTAATGCTTTCTGCAGTTGCAGCAGGAGCTACTAATACTACACCTTGTGCTTGTGCCAAAGATGAAATAGCTGCAGTACAGCCAGAAGTTAATGAACCAATAATAACTTTAACACCGTCTCTTGATGTAAGTTTTTTATAAGCGTTAACTGAAATTTCTGGATCTCCCTCATCGTCTTCTGAAATAAGTTCAACCATTTTTCCATTAATACCGCCAGCAGCGTTGATTTCTGAAATAGCCATTTCAACACCGTTTTTAGCTTCAATACCGTATACGGCAACAGCACCTGAAAGTGGGAAAATACCACCAATCTTGATTGTGTTTGCATCGTCTGATGAACCGCCTGCAAAAACAAAACTTAAACTAAGCACTGTAAAAAGTGCTACTAATGCGAGTTTTTTCACATTAACCTCCACTTAAGTAGTAAAATATATGTAAAGTATAGTAATTTTTTACTGTTGTGTCTATAGAAGTTGAGATTTTTCTCGGTGTTTTAGCAGTTAACTTCGTATATTTACATGTACCTGTTATAATTTACAGCATATATGCGTACTATTTTACGGATTTTCCGCGCTACCGGGCGAAGCGGTATCCTTTTGCCAACGGCAAAAGATTCAAGCGGAGCACGGGACGGTCGAAGACCGGAGCGCAAAAATAGATTTAGCAGCTACCGATGTGCCGTTAATCGGTATCTTTAATTTTATATGCTACAATCAGATTTCCAAATGACAAAAATGCTGCAATAAAGAATACCCACTCTGGGCCAAAAGTCATCCATATGAAGCCACTAATTTGGGCTGCAATAATTGACACTACATGGTCGAGGCTAATTCCTGTTGAGAGTGTTGGCCCGATATCTTCACTCTTTAGGGCAATTTGTTTGATATACACAGACTTTACTACGCCAATATTCATTGAAAGTCTATCGAGAACGAATAACGCGTACACAACCCACACTGTCCAACCGGTGCTTGGGAAAAATTTATCCGTAATTCCCCACACTACGAATCCATAGAGGGTGTATACAAAAATAAAGCTTAGTGCATCGAGGTACATCATTTTTTTTACCCCTAGCTTGTCAATCCAAGACCCTATTTTTTGCATAAAGAAAATCCCAACGAAGCTTGAGGCTATGATTAGTAGTGACATTATATCTGCCTTTTTACTTAGGAGGTCGATAAGCACCCAAGCGCCAAACACGAATGCAATTTGCTTTTGTACGCCATGCAGTGTTGTTAATATGTAGTATAGTTTGTATTCTTTTCTGAATAAGATTCTAAACTTCTTTTTTTCAATTTTAGGGTGAGTTTTAGATATGGACACAGCGAGCATAATTGAGACTACAATTGCAACAGTAAAAAAGAGTGATCCTATTAAAAAAACCGGTTTTATGGTTGTCATAAAGGTAAATACATTGGTTCTAAAACCAATAAAGACAAGGATACCTGCTAGCATTGAACAGAGTACTTGCAAACTTTTGTATTGTCCTACTCGGCGCCCCACCTGACCGTCTCGAGCTAAAGACATACCGATAGAATCTTGCAATGGCATAAAGAGGTGCATTCCAAGTGAGTTAATAAACAGAAAAAAGCACATTACGGCGAATGACGGGCTTGTTACACCAAGTATGGTAAGGCCTGCAAAAGCGAGTACTTGCGCAAGCACTGCTATTTTCACATCGCCCAAAAAAGACAATAGAGAAACAATTACCACACAAAGTACGCCAGGTAGTTCACGGGGAAATTCTATAAAAGCACGCTGCTGTGCAGTTACGTTATAGGCATCTTTAAAAAAGTTTCCATAAATTGCATCGCTAAAACCATTGGCAAAAGCAACCACGCCAACCAAGGTAAAAAAAAGGCCTAAGCGCCATTTTCGAGTTTTTTCATCTACACTTTCAATCATACGTAACTATACATTATTGTATGAAAGACTGCAAGCGAAAATACTATAACAAATGGGATAGCCGAAAGAATTGCCGCAGATTTATAGGATTTCTATTTTTAGGATTATGATATTTTACTTAAAAAAGTTTGCTTTTCTTTTTCAGCTTTTTGTTTTTCAGAATCATTTTCATAATATATTGAAACCTGTCTTGCAAGTGTTACAACTCGTTTTTGGCAAAAACCTTCTACTTCATCAGGAAGTTTTAAATCAAAGGAGTCTTCGCTATCAAAGCTATTTAATAAATCATATTTAAGAGATGCTATAAGATATTCATTAACTATAAGAACTTCTTTATAATTTAGCACTATAGGATTTTGGGGACATCCGTAGGAAAACCCAGGATAACCATTATGAAAACATACGTAATAATTTCCAAGTTGTACTTCGTTCAGAAGATTTGGTCGCATAAGAATCTCCTTCCTTTTCACAATTATACTTCTTGCTATATTCTTCCTCAAGACAAAAATGGCTTGACAATAT
>CAYJOZ010000114.1:3073-6156 GCA_964371925.1 uncultured Treponemataceae bacterium
CTAAGCTACTTGACATACATTATATTAGACATTATTATTTAAATAGATGGATTAACTTCCATCTGCCTACTGTCTGGCGCAATAAATTAGCAGTTTGAATGAATACGCCTACCGCATGGCGTGATAAATTATCGGTTTGAGTGAATACGCTTACTGTATGGCGTGATAAATTATCAGTTTGAAAAACTCCTTGTTTTTTAGCAAGGAGTTTTCTATTTTGGAGGATGTATGCTAGAAAATGGGTTTTATAAAGTAAAAAATGAATACATTGAACTAATTCATCAAGCCGGAGGTATATACAAAGATAACAAAGAAAGACCTATCTTTTGTTGCATTGAAGATAAATATACAAAGGGATTGTTTTGGGCAATTCCTACAAGTGATCTCTCTCATAGAAGTCCCCACCAAATAGAAAAAATTAAAAATCTATGCTCATTAAGCGACCGAGATATTAGATGGGCATACTATTTTATTGGACATACAAACCGTCCTGCTCTCTACCGCATAAGCAGTTGTTTCCCTATAATTGAAAAATATATTGATGCCCCTTACACATCACAAGGACAGCACTTAGTTTTATCACGAAAAAAAGATATTGAAATCATTAGAAAAAAACTTTCTCGTGTTTTGTTTGCCGAATCTAAAAATCCCAATAAATTTGAACAATGCATTACCAAAATAAAGAAAAAAATGCAAGAAGAACTAATGTAATCATCATATCAATTCTTACCGTATTGTGTAAAATCCTGCAAGCACAAAAAAAGCCCTCTTGGAAAATCCAAAAAGGCCTTCATAAATCGTGCCAAGGACGGCACTATACTAAAATGAAAACGACTTTCGAGCTAATCTCTTCACTTCGTATTACGCGCGAAAGTCGATTAATAAAATTGGCACGGAAGCCAATTTTATTATAGCTTTCCAACCAAGTCCATTCCTGGTTTAAGTGTGCTTGCACCTGGTTTCCAGCGTGCAGGACATACTTGGTCGCCGTGTTGTGCAACAAATTGACAAGCTTGTACTTTTCTTAAAAGTTCGTCAGCGTTACGTCCAACACCACCAGCAGTAATTTCTACAGCAGTAATTTTTCCTTCTGGGTTTACAATAAATGCACCGCGTTCAGCCATTCCATCAGCTTCAATCATAACTTCAAAGTCACGAGCCAAAGCACCTGTAGGGTCTGCAAGCATTACATAGTTGATAGCCTTAATAGTTTCAGATGCGTCTGCCCATGCTTTGTGAACAAAGTGTGTGTCGCATGATACTGAGTATACTTCGCAATTTGCAGCTTTGAACTCTGCATATTTTTCAGCCAAATCTTGTAGCTCAGTTGGGCAAACAAAAGTAAAGTCTGCTGGGTAGAAAAAATAAAGTGCCCATTTTCCGAGTGTATCTTTTTTTGAAACAGTTTTGAATGAATCATTTACATAAGCTTGAACTGTGAAATCGCCTATTTCTTTTCCGATTAATGACATATAGTCCTCCGTAATAATTTATTTAATATGTTAGTATTATACAATTTCTGTAAAAATGATTAAGTGATATAGTTACATATTTTATCTATCTTTATGTAACATTATCACCCAAAATAATTTGAAATTTATCATAACGCCTATCTCATTAAATATATACTATTACAACATCATTTTATAAGGGAAGGAACCAGCTCAGAGTTGCAGAGCCCGCAGTTTCCTTCCCTTAACCCATCCTCCTTGGGCATGCTTTTTAAACTTGCAAAGTAAAATGCGATTGTGTACACCATCAAAATCTTATATTTTATTATCCGTAAATACAGACAAAATTAAGTATATGTAGTATGCTTAGACTATGCAAATACTTTCACATTTTTTTACACCAATGTCTTTTTCCTCAATTGACCTTCCCGCAATTGCAGTTTTTAGTTTTTGTGCAATTCTGTTCTCTTTTCTCGATATAAAAAATGGCGAAATACCAAGAGTATTTTGTCTTGCAATGCTTTGCTTTGTTTTTATTTTAAAAGTTTTTATAGTTTTTGCAACAGACTATACTGCACAAATGGTTTTAGAGCGTCTTTCTTCAACAACGCTCGCAGGCGTTTTCGCACTATTTACTTTTACACTTGTTTTTTTAGTATGCAGAGGAAAAATGGGATTGGCAGACATTTGGTTTTCTTGTGGCATTGGAATGCTTTTAGGAATAAGAGGTTTTATTGTTGCAACTCTCATTGCGTGTTTATTAGCCTTTTTGTGGTACGGTGTTTTGTTTCTATTAAAAAAAGGGAAGTTAAACCGTATGTCCCTTCCCTTTATTCCCTTTTTAAGTATTGGATATTTTTGCATTGTGCTCTACATGACCTTTTTTATTATACTCGGAATATAGTTTTTTTACTTACACCCTTTAACAAACCATTCCAAAACCTTGTATAAATAAAAAGCCTCTCTCGCACGTACAGAGGTGTCAACGTTAGTTGACGGAGAGAGCCTGTAAAAATCTTTGACAGGGTAAACAACTACGGCTGTTTAGTATATATGCTACCATCATCTAAAGTAAAACTTGAACCGTCGTCTGATAAAATCCCTATTTCCTGTATAGTGGAACCTAGATACGGCCCATCATATTCTAAGCACACTGAACCTTTCGCAAGTGGAGTCCAATTAACATTTACAATTTCTCCAGTTTCTGGTGAACCACTTTCAACTATGCTTCCAGGAAATACGTCTTTTCTTCGCTTTCCCACGCCATCATCATCCAAGATAAAAATTGTTATAAACAAACTGTCAGCACCGTTAAACAATTCAACATTTTCAAACTCCCATGTACCAACAAAGCCTGAATCTTTATAATTTATTCCAGGCTTTTCACTACTAGGGTCATCACAACCCACAAATACACTTACCATGCACAGTGCAATAAGCACTCCCAAAATTTTTCTTTTCATTTTTTTCTCCCAAAGCATTTAAACATAACAAAATATGTATATTTTTAGCCGGCAACAATCATATTATTAACCAAACATTTTTGAAATTGTTACAGTAAAAATCCCATTAATCTGTGAAATCTGTGGTTTCTTACTGACCAGCTAAGTGGCGTGTATTATCTGAAGAATA
>CAYJOZ010000115.1:0-3099 GCA_964371925.1 uncultured Treponemataceae bacterium
ACATGGCGAATAACTATCGATTTTTGTGTTGAGATAGCATAAAAAAGGGGGTGTATCTCACAAAATAATCTTCTCTGTTTTTTCATATGCCGTTTAAACCTCTTTGGTTATATTTCCAAGACGATTATAATATCGCTTGCTTTTTTTATACAAGCTAAGAATTCTATTTTCTAGTGCTCTTCTTTTGCCAAAGTACGTTTCATGCTCTTTTCTCATAAATGAAACTAAAACACATGGTATTCGACTAAGATTTGCTCCTAAAATATCAGTAAAAATTTGATCTCCTATATACAAAATTTCTTTTGTATCTAATCCTAGCATTTTTACAGCCTTTTTGTATGCTGTTGGGTTTGGCTTCTGTGCTGATGCTATGTAAGGAGTGTCTATATTTTTAATAAATCGTTCAACTCTCTCTTTAGTGTTATCAGTAAGAAGGAAGGTCTTAAAACCCAAAGATTGCACATATTTTATAAAAGCATCTATGGCAGGATTGGAATCCTCTCCATGATGCACTAAGGTATTATCAATATCGAAGATTATACCGCGAAATCCCTTAGTATATACTGTTTTGAAGTCGATAGAAAACACACTGTCTACATATGCGTATGGATATAAAAATTGTAACATTTTTCAATCTCCTCTTTTAACAGTCTACGTATTCACACACCTTTTCAATTTGCTCAAAGATACTCTCTCCAAACTTATTTTCAAAGAAGGCACTGCCTACGGTGAATCCCCAAGGTGGATTTGCTATAATGGTGTTTAATCTATCATAACTATTAATATCGCCGGCTATACACACAGGCCCATCTATCGAATGTATACATTTTTCATATAGCTCATCGGGATTCTTGTCATAACGATAGCACAAAAGGTCTATTCCATAAACGCCCTTTTTAAGACAGTCTTTTGCTTCTTGAATAATGTCGTCTATTTCACCGGTAAGCACTGACGGCCTACCGTGTATAGTTCCAACGTAGGGCATATATTTAATAGAATTGCTTTTGCAAAAGTCATTAATTTCATCATAATAGCACGTTCCCATAAGTATATCACATTTGCATTTTTTAACTATTTCTAGACTTTTTAAGCATTCTTCTTTTTCATACTCAACAACCTCTAAAACAGTTGTTTTTCCGCAGGCTTTCATACTAGCAAAAAGTTCAGCAGTTTTTCCGACAGGCAAACCCATTTCTTTCATTCCCCACATTGGAGCCCTACTGTTTTTACATTCTTCAAACACTGCGCGTGCATTTAGTACTGTTTTATCATTATATGTGAGCATAACTATAAGTTGTTTTTTATCTACCATAGTCGTATAACCTTTACACTTTAAGTATATAATACTACCTCGATTTTCTCAAGCGGTTTTAAGAGGATTTCTTTCTATAAAGCAATCTAAATGAATTACGTTTACGGAACCATCATACTAACAAGGTTCATAAAAAGTGAAATTACAATGCACACTACAATCAAAATCGGCAGCAGTAACAAAATAATACTTTCTGTTTTCCATTTTTTCTCTTTTTTTAGTTTATTAAATATGAATCTACTGATAAAGTAACCTACACAGACAAGAAATGTTGAACCTGACAAAAAAAATAGCGCAAGAACATTTGCATATGCACTCACATTTAAAAAAGGACTTACAAATAAAGCAATGCAGAGTACTACTAAAAAAAGACTTATATACAGAGCAATTTTCATACAAAAAGTTTAAAGCAATCGCATGTATCTGTCAAGCTGCCACATTGCTACAAAAATACTAGTGTAAAAGGCTAACTTTTGGTATACTACTAGCATGTTATATAATTTGTTTATGTTCATGATGGTTTCTCCGATATTTTCTCTTTTATATTCACTATGGAATCTTTGGACTTTAAGAAAGATTTTAAAAACTCAAGATGGTAAATTGCGTATAAAAAAAGGTATGCTCACTGCTTGTATGAGTTTTTTATTGTCTTTCCTTTTTTATATAGCTTTCTATACAGAAGCGGGCGGATTTATGGAACATCTGCCCCGTCCGGTAGCATACCCTTTTATGGATATTCTAGTAGGTATAATTATACTACTTTTTGCTTTTTTGCTTGCTCACCTCATAGCATCATTTAGAAACGGCATTAAAAAAAATCTTTTTTATGTGCTAAGAGGCGCTGCGGCCGGGGCTGTTTTAGGGGCGATTGTAGCTTATTTATCTTACGAACTCAAACGTGCTCTGAGTGATGCTTTTGTAAGCAACATACTTGTTCCCTTTTTAGAGTGGTTCTCAATACCTTTTGTGTACATAACAGAACATAAGGCAATTACAATCGCTCTTATTTTTGTGCTTACACTTGTATGTGAATGTATCTTTTATAAAAAGGTCAAAAAATGAATGATGTAATCTATACTGTTTTAAATCTTATTATATTTAGCCTACTTCCATTTCTTGCATTACTGTTTTTTGTGTATTTGCTTTATCTTTTCTTACAAAAATATACGTCAGAAAAGATTTCAAAACGTATAGAAAATGCGTTCCCTACTGTTTTTATAAGTTTTGGAACGTCTTTTAGTTTGTTTGCGTTTTGGTTACTTGGTTATATACTTTTTCACACACATGATTCTAGACCAAGAGTTGCATTGCTTATGGGATTTTTAGCTGTAACTGGAGGTGTATTTTTAATACTACAACTAGTAGCTACAGTGCAGTCTTATGAGAATCACGGAGGCGAAAAAACATTTTTGTATGTTGCAATTGGTGCAGCTATAGGAATAATTCTTGCTCTTTTAGCGGCTCAAATAATAGCTGTCTTGTAGGTTAAGTACGAAGTTATATTATTAATAGTAGCTTTTTACCGATACCGATAGGGTAACAAATACTTTGACTTTTGGATGGTAAATGTCCTCTCTGAAAAATCTGTAAGTAATTCAGTGAGCAGCAAAAGTTGCACGTAAGACCGTTTTTTGCATTGAGTATCTTTACGATTCAAGGCAACTACGTCTGACCTTATATTTTCAAAATATTCATGTACGATTTTTTTGTAATTGGTCACTTCTTAAAAACTGAAGTTTTTAGAAGTTCACGTTAGATTTCTCTACGAAATTTTCAGGATCAATCAT
>CAYJOZ010000115.1:3109-6062 GCA_964371925.1 uncultured Treponemataceae bacterium
CCAGTACTATACAAATAAGAGGACACACAAATGCTAACGACAACAAAAGAAATGCTTATTAAAGCTCGCAATGATAAATATGCTATAGGCGCATTCAATGCTGAAAATGCAGAAATGATGTGGTCAATTGTTAACGCTGCAGAGGAATTACAATCCCCAGTAATTATTCAAACAACAACATCAACATTAAAGTACTTTGAGGCAGAATATTTTGCTGGTATTGCAAAATCAGTTTGCGCTAAATCTAGTGTGCCAATCGCTTTGCACTTAGATCATGGAGCAAATTTCGACATAGCAAAAAAATGTATCGATGCAGGATATTCTGCTGTAATGATAGATGGTTCTCAACTTCCTTTTAATGACAATATTTACCTAACATTGTCTGTTGTTGATTATGCAAAAAAGCACAATATTCCCGTAGAGGCCGAGTTAGGAAAAGTTGGAGGCAAAGAAGATGATACTTTTTCTGCAGAGTCAACCTACACCGACCCTTCCGATGCTGAAATCTTTGTAAAAAAAACCAGCATTGATTCTTTAGCTATTGCCGTTGGTACTGCACACGGAATATATAAAAACACTCCGATTCTAGATTTAGAGCGCATTGAATTATTATACAACAGAATTGATATCCCACTAGTTTTACATGGAGCCTCTGGCTTAGCAGATGCAGTAATAATAGAAACAATTACACGGGGGATAAGCAAAATAAACTTTGCAACTGAATTACGCCAAGCATATTCTAATGGAGTAAAAGAATATATTTCACATAATCCAGATGTTATCGATCCAAAGAGCTATGGCAAAACTGCACGAGAAAAAGTAAAAGAATTAGTGAAAGAAAAAATACGTATATGTGGAAGCAACGGAAAAGCATAGAATACTTTCTAAAAGCTAATTATTTTTAACTTAGTTTAATTCGACAGAATAAACAAAAATATCGCCCCTTACAATACTTTCAGTATATTCAATAATATTCTCTCTCCAAAATGATGTTCGTTCAATTTTCATTGCAACATCATTTGTGCTTACTTGTAAAAACTGACTTTGAGACTTATCTACACTGATAGGTTTTAAACGTTCGATTGCCCGCTCTACAATTATTCCTTTCTCAGAAAATGAATTGTAAAGTCCATTCTTTTCTACCATTTCTTCTGAGAGGTCAGAAAAAGATGCACACGGTAAATAAGTATCTTCCAGAGTATACGGCGTATCAGCAGCAAAAAATAAACGCAAAATCTTGATTACTTTATCATTTTCAGGTATAGATAGTTTTTCACATAAATTCATATCAGCTGGAATAATGCTAAACTCTAATATACTGACATGATGACGAATTCCACTTTCAACAAATTGCTCACGCAATGTATACAGTTTTGTCATTTTTTGTTCAACGGGATTTATATGAACAAAAGTTCCTTTTCCTTGTACTCTGGTTATTAGACCCCTTTGCTCAAGCTTGCGTAAAGTTTCACGAACCGTAATTCTGCTTACCGAGTACAGAGAACACAACTGTCTTTCAGGCGGAATTCTCGCACCTCGTGACCACACACCACCCAATATATTTTGATAAAAAACATCATATAATTTATCATATTTCGTATTAATTTCCATGCATCCACCCACAAGAAGTTTAGTCTATAATTCTGTAAAAAAATAATACAGTATCATAACATCTCTAGTATATAAACAATTGAATAAATGAGCAACTATTATTTTACGGCAACCACCATTTTTTATTTTTTTCAAACTATAAAGTGGAAAAATACTTAAAATTTTTGTTGACAGGGTATATAAGCTATGCTAGAATGGTTATAACCAATTTGGTTAAGTATTCAAATAAGGAGAATATTATGAAAAAAAGCATTTCCAAAATGATTTGTTTAATGCTCGCATTAAGCATGTTCACAAGTGTGTTTGCTGGTGGTTCACAAGAATCAAAAAGCTCAGCAAAAGAAATCACCGTTATGGTTCCACCTTGGGCTGAACCATCAGCGGAATTACTTGATTCTTTCACAGAAGAAACAGGTATTACAGTTATCATGAATATCGTAGGCTGGGATGATATCAGAAACAAAGTTTCAATCGCCGCTGTTGGTAAAACAGCTCCTGCAGATGTTATTGAAGTTGACTGGAGTTGGGTTGGTGAATTCGGTGCAGCAGATTGGTTTGAACCCATTGAAGTTTCTGCAAGTGAAAAAGCAAACATGCCTACCATCACTTCTTTTATGTATGGCGACAACGTTTTAGCACTACCTTATGCAAACGATTTCCGCCTAGCATACTATAACACAGATCATCTTAGTCAAGTTGGTATTAATACAGTACCTACAACTTGGGATGAAGTAATTGATGCAAGTAAAAAAATTAAAGCTGCAGGAATCTGTGAATACCCAATTTCAATGACTCTTTCAGCATCAGAAGCTGCTACAACAAGCTTACTTTGGATGACATTATCAAAATATGGCGAATTCTTTAACAGTGATTTCAGTGTTAATAAAGAAAACGTAATGGGTGCGCTAGAAACAGTAAATTCTTTAGTTAAAACTGAAAAACTTATTGATCCAGCTAGCCAAAACATGAAAGATATCGAAGTTTATGGAAAACTTACATCTAATGCTGCAACTTTCATGGTTGGGCCAACATATTTCATCGGTAGAATTAACAACCCTGAACACTCAGAAGTTGTTGGTATGGCATCAGCAGCACTTGTTCCTGGAAACGGAAGCATTAAAAGTGCAACATTTGCTCTACCTGAAGGTGTAGGTATATCTAAGTTCTCTAAGAACAAAGAAGCTGCATTACAATTTGTTGAATGGTACACATCACCAGAAACACAAATAAAACTATATGCAGAACAAGGTAATATACCTACTCAAACAGCTGCACTTGAAGAACTTATTGACAATGGAACTATCATTGGTGGAGAAGTACTTGTAGAACAATCAGACTACAT
>CAYJOZ010000116.1:0-1205 GCA_964371925.1 uncultured Treponemataceae bacterium
GCCGTAGGTTAATTAAATATTTTACTTTCAAAAAAGCCCTTAGGGGCTTTTTTGTCTTTAAAAATATGTAAAAAAAATTGAATTATTATTAAAGCTATGTTATACTATTACTATACTAATACTAGGAGCGTATTATGAAAAAACTTTTTATTCTTGTGTTTATTACAAGTTGTTTTATTTTTACGTCATGTGATTCTTTGTGGAGTGGGGACGTTACAACAGATGTCCTTTTTAATATTAACTTAGACGATTATGCACAAAGTAGCTCGCCAAGTGATTCACCTGTTAGAAGTGTAGGCCTTATTCCGCCAGATTTAGGTTTTGAATTAGATGATGTTGAAGATAACGTTGTAGTGGTTTCAATTCATAATAGTATAGACAATAGCGTTATAGATTATACAGTACTTTCTTTTATGGAAGCTCTAAATACTAACGTGTCTTTTAAAGGTGTTTCGCTTAGAAAGCAAGTATATGCAAAAATACAAATTTTTAGTGTAGAACTTGACGATATAGATGATTACGATGATATTGAAAGTTTTTTTGTTGCACGGACCCTCGACACTGTTTTAAAAGGTGGGGAAAATGTGCTCGTTGCAAAGCCCTCTAAGGTAACATTAGATACTACTGCAGGGATTGTCTCTCATTTTTTTGGTGAAACAAAGATTGCTGCTGGTACTGATCGTAGTAGTCAAGCTATACTCGATGACATATACGACTTTATGAGCGTAGATGGTAAGCTTATACCAGGCGCAACTGTTGAGATAAGTGGAACACTAAATGTTTCCGGAACAGAAGTATGGGATTACCCTGGTCTTACTTTGTTGAGATTAGTTCCACATGGTGCTGTTGTGTCTTTATCAGAAAATTCTTCATTATTATTAAAGAATATTACCATTGATGGTAACAAGCTTGGCGGCATGCAGGCATACGCTTCTTTAATATCACTAGGTATGTACGCAACTTTAGAGGTAAATAATGGAACAATACTTCAGAATAACTATAATTCTGATACTTCCTTTGCTAGTAGTGGTGCAATTCAAGCTCAAAGTGATGCAGATCTATTTATTAATGGTGGCATTATTAGAAATAACGAAGTAGCAGGTGGCGCCGGAGCTATTCATACATATGGTACTATAATAATGAGTGATGGACATATTTATGATAATGTGGGTGATCAGACCGGAGCTATATATATACAGTATGGC
>CAYJOZ010000116.1:1215-4388 GCA_964371925.1 uncultured Treponemataceae bacterium
ATAGAATTACTCAAACTGATGCATATAAATTCTTTTCTGATGACCAAACTAAAAATATTTATTACGGTGAAAATCCTGATGATGGAGTGATTCTTGAACTAGGTTTAACAAATTAAGATTAAACACAATGTTCATTCAAAGCCCCTGAAAGGGGCTTTTTTTATGCCCTTTTTACTACTCATAATATTAATAAAAGCAAAAATCCTACCAAAATGTGCCAAATGGCACATGAATAAAAAGTTAAAAAAAACTACAATGCTCTCATTAAAGTACACGTGGAGGATGTATGTGCTTAATAGTGTGTAGTAAAAGGGGGCTTTCTGGTAGTGAAAAAATTGCCCATAAGTATTGTTACAATTCTTATAATACAGATTGCACTCTATGCAAACGAAAACGCTGCATTGATTGTAAACGACGTGGGTAGTGCGTACAGCACAACAATACAAGCGCTATTTCCCACCATATCATTACAAAAATCACCCCATACTTCTGCATTTCAGCAGTTTAATTTGGGTAAAAATATTGAAGCCTTTGAATCACAATCAAAACTCCTACTCGAGTGCAATAAGAATTATCATTTTGAAGCCCATTATGTACACACGGTAATTATAGCTATTGATAAAAATCAAGTAAGTGAATCTATAACAAGTTTTTACGATGCGTTACATTCCAATTATCCAATTAACTTTAACTTCGGAGAAGCAAGTGGTAAAATGCTTTGGGATTTACCTCAAGCTCAACACATTGTACTCAGTATGGCACAAGCCCTGTATAAAGAGCATAATCTTATATCAATTTCGAAAGATTTTTACACATTACATGAAAATGGACGATTTTTTACAAACGATACAAATAAGCCCATTTCGATAAAGTATGATTCCGATGCCGCCGAGCTAATACCCAATGGAAAAAATATTGAAATTATTATTCCAAGCGATGGTACATATAGTTTTATTGGTGGTTTATTAGCAAAAAAAGACATACGTTTTTCTGGTGAAGAATTTAGCACTCTACTTGTGCAAAATGGTATGCGATTACCTAATGGTGATGCCGGACCTTGGTTTCCAAGCGCGGAATTGTATATACACGCACAGTTTGTAGATGACTTTGAAGCTTTTAACAAAGACAGTTCTATGGTTGGCTCTGTACTACGACCTAAAGCCTTCGAACATGAGCGCTATGGCTTTCCTGACCATAAAGCACGAACAGTCTTTTTTCTTATATTTTTAACTATCATGGTTTTTTACATTATTTCAATTAACCGCAGATTGTCAAATATTCGGATACGCCATTCAATTGTAGCAGTGTGTGTGTTTCAAATTATTTTAGTTTCTATGGGTTGTTTAAAAGCTCTTATAGTTGATAATCCAATAGTTGAAACCATATTGTGGTACGGATATTATTTTGCATTTGTTTATATTCCTGCAATATATTTATATGTAGCTATTGTTTCTGGTAAAAACAAAGAACAATCTAGCATGCCTTTGGTATATAAGATATATGTGCTTTTTTCTACGTTACTTGTAGTGATGGTTGTAACAAATAATTTTCATGGCTTTGTTTTTACCGTTTACAATTATAGTAATTCAACCTTTGATTATAATACCGGCTACTTTATGGTAATGGGCTGGATATATACTACTACTTGTGTAGCATTAGGAGTGCTAACATATAAAGTAAGTAAAATGCCAAGGAAAAATGCTTTGATTTTTCCTTTTATAATGAATTTTTTTACTATAATTTTTATGGTTGGATATGCTAGAAGAATTCCAATTTTTTACGACTTTGACTTTGCCTATTCAATTAATATTTTAATACTATTGTATATAGAGGCTTGTATTCAAAGCAAACTTTTTGCAGCTAATACGCAATATATACGAATGTTTTCACACTCAAAACTCTGTATGAAAATAAAGGACAATGAGGGTAACACAGTAGAACATTCGAACACTACTATCGATTCAGACAGAGACTATATATTACGAAAAACTGAAATGCTATGTGGTAGCTTTTTATATTATGAAGATCACACAGAGCTTAATATAACGCGTGAAAAGTTAAAAAAAACGAATGCTCAGCTTGAAGAAAATAATATATTCTTAAAAAAACAAAGTGAAGTGCAAGCTGAACTTGCATCTCTAGCAGCTGAAAAAGCTGTATATGAAAATATAGATAGCATATTAAGTTCTGACACAGAAAAAATTGAAGCTTTACTACATGAAATGAAAACATCAAACGATACACACCGTTTAATGGGTAGGATAAATATTATCACGTGTGGTATAAAGCGAAAATGTATTTTGAGAATAAATACTCTTTATAAAAAAACACAAAAAGTAGAGGAGTTCTTAAACTGTGTAGGAGAAATGGCTGAGTTCGCAAAACTTTTGCCACTAAAAGTAACCATAGGCTGTCGTTACACAAATGGCCTTGCTTTAGTACAATCAATGGCTATGTACGAGTTGTTTTGTGTAATTATTGAGCAAGCAGCGCTAAAAGGGTGCAAAGATATTCTTGTTCAATTGTATGATGAAGATGATAGAGTAATTTTTTCGATAATTCCTGATACCGAAATTGATATTAATACAATTGATTATAAGCCAACAGAAAAAGTGTCATACTTTGGAGAGACTCTATCAGTAAAGTCTTGGTATGACTCAACAGCCGTTTTGTTGTCATTTGAAAAAGAGAAAGCGTAGTATGATAGATTTTTATTTTCTTTCGAATAATGTATTAATGATTCTTTTTGTACTTTCAGCGGCAGCGACAGGTTTACAAAGCGCCTATGCTTGGATAATCGCTTTTAATAATTTAAAAAAAAGATTATTGCATTTTGTCAGTGAGGTCTTTTTAACAGTTTATATTCTCATACTTGCAATGCTGCCAATAAACTCAATGGTAAATAGGCTAACGTCGGTTGTGGTTTATGATACTAATTATGCTGTATTTTATGCATTTGCAATAGTAATGGCACTATGCTATGCATTGATGATACATAAAAAAGGGTACACATTTATTATTCCTATTTTATGTATTTGCTGTACTCTACCGTATATGATATATACAGATATGTATGTACCTATTTATGTTTTTTCAGTATCAATTTTACTTACTCGAGCCTTTAAAGCCGTAATTGTAGAACAAAGAAGAAAGCGAACAGATGTATCTGCATT
>CAYJOZ010000116.1:4398-6061 GCA_964371925.1 uncultured Treponemataceae bacterium
GTGGACTCCTTACCTGCAGGCGTTTTGTTTGCGGGTGTTGATGGGCATATCTATCTTGTAAACACGTGTATGCTTGCCTTAATGGATCGATATTTTGAAAGGGAAGAAGTTAATGCTAATTCTTTTTGGGAAAAATTAATTCAAGGAAGGGCAGTCCTGGTAGAAACACAGCTGCTTTTAACAACTGTGTTGTTGCGCAGTGAAAGTGATACATGGTGTTTTATGAAAAGAACCTTTACAGAAAAAAATAGAACCTATGTAGAGATAATTGCAACTGATATAACAGAAACAGATAGAACATTTTTAACATTAGAAGCTGAAACTCAAAAATTATTAGCACAAAATGAAAAAATCACTGTACTCAGTGAAAAAATGGTACAACTTCGAAAAGAGCAAGAATATTCACGAATTAGAAATCAGATACATGATGTAATGGGACAAAGACTAACGGCAATACAAAGAATGCTACAAAGTCAAAAACCTGCAGAATATCTGGAATTAATTCCACTCTTACAAAACATCGTTGAAAATATTAGAGAAGAAAAAAGTAAAGATATGTCGGTTATGCTTTTAGATTTACAGCTTTATTTTAAAAAAGTAGGCATATATATTTCAGTTGATGGGAAACTCCCCATTGAAGAGCCTATAGCATATTTGTTTATTACAACATTACGAGAAGCAACAACTAATGCATCTCGACATGCAAATGCAACAAAAGTTTTTGCAAAAATAGTCGAAAATAAAGATGTTTATATACTTACTATCGAGAATAATGGAAGAAAGCCTCTTGAGAAGGGAGCTGAGGGCGGAGGTATTCGAGGTATACGTAATAGAGTGGAAACAAATGGTGGTACTTTACAGATTGAATGGGGACCAAAGTTTAAGATTACTATTGAAATTTGTAAAGGTATTGTAGTAGAATAATTAGGGAGTTAAAGATGATTAAGGTTTTAATGATTGATGATCACCGTTCTATTTTGGATGCGTTTTCAAATGTAATTAATGCACAAGACGATATGACTCTAGTTGGGTGTGTTACCGAAACAAGAGAGGTATTACCAATGTGTAAGCAGTTATCTCCTGATATTGTGTTAACTGATATTAGCATTGATACACATAGTAGCGGTATAGAATTAACAAAAAATATTAAAAAAAGTTATCCAAACATAAAAGTAATAGTTATGTCAGGGTTCGATGAAATTTCATATATTCCAGGTGCTAAAGAAGCAGGTGCTGATGCTTTTTTATCAAAAACACGTCCAATACCTGAATTCATAGAGATGATTCATGCAGTCTTAAAAGGTGAGGGCACATTTCCAGAACCAATAACAATACCAACAGCGCAAGGTCAGTCGCCATTTAGTGAGCGCGAAATAGAAGTGCTTCGTCTTTTATGCCAATCGTACAGCCGTGAAGAAATTGCAGAAGAGCTTAATATTGCCACTGGAACTGTAAAAAGACATTTAGAAAACATGCTCATAAAATCGGGTTGTAAAAAAACAATGGAACTTGTAGTACTGGTGATAAGTAAAGGCTGGATTGCAGCAGATTAATACAATGGTTAAATAAATTTAACCATTGTATTATAATAGTTTAAATATCTTAACTATTCTTAAACTCTTTATATGCAGCGTCGATATAGGGTTTTATGCCTTGATAGTAT
>CAYJOZ010000117.1:0-5935 GCA_964371925.1 uncultured Treponemataceae bacterium
GTACAGCATACAGTTTTCCTTCAATGCTATTGTATACATCAAGACAAAGAGGAATTTCTGGAATATCTTTATCATATAAGCGGTAGCAATTGATTTCTTCACGCTTAGCCCATTTTCTTAAGTGTTTATATCGCTTTGTAATGCGATTTGAAAAAAGAGTCGCCTGTTCGCTTGTTTTATCGTTTATGGTAAGTTCACTGCCCATTTATTTAGTCTTTTTTTCTTGATTTCGCATCATTAAACTTAATAGCGCATAGCCCGATGTTAAATCTTCTTGTTGGCATGCAATACCCTTTGGTATTTTTAACTTTATATTCGAAAAATTCCAAATAGCTTTAATGCCTGCATCAATTAATCTGTCTGCGACATCTTGGGCAACAGTAGAGGGAACCGTAATAACCGCAATTTTTGTACCTAATATTTTAACATTCTCTTTTAAACTTGGTAGTGAAAGTACTGGTACACCATGGACTTGCGTTCCAACTTTTTTTTCATCTGCATCAAATGCAGCTATAAAATGAAGACCATGAAATTGGAACTCTTGATATCCTAGTAACGCAGTTGCAAGATTTCCAACACCCACTAAAATAGCATCGTTTGGTTTACTCCATCCTAAAAAAGACTCTATAGCGTGTATAAGCGCTTCTGTAGGATACCCTTTCTTTGGTTTACCAACAATCCCTGTAATTGCTAAATCTTTACGAACTTGAATTGGTTCTAGCTCCAGTTCATTTGCAATAACGGTACCAGAAATGTGCTCAAAACCTTGTGAATATGCAGAGCGAATTATGTGTAAATATGAGGGAAGTCTTCTTATTGACGGGGCAGCCGATATTTTTTCTTTTGGCACGATATGCGCTCCTTGTTTTTTTTGTCTTATAATTATTATATATGAAAACAAATAAAAATTAAAGTGCTTTACGCTTTTTTTTCAGAAATCTACTTGAATAAAAAATCATAATAGGGTATTATGAGTGTTAGGGTATAACATACTTTATCAATTATATATTACATTGGGAGTTACCATGGGAATCATAGGAATTATTTTATTAGTTGCATTTGTAATTATCTGCGTTTTGCTCGTAGGAATTATACTTTTACAAAAAGATGAAGGTGGCGGACTTGGTGGCCTTTTTGGTGGAGGCGGAGCAGCCTTTGGTTCAAGATCTCAAACCGTAGTTACTAAAACTACCTATGTATTTGTAACACTGTTTTTTATTACAACATTTAGTTTAGCGGTATTAAATAGAGCACCTGTTCAAGAAAGTTTAAGTGATACAGCTACCCAAATTGAAAGCATTCAAAGTAATGATGGACAAGACTGGGTTGATGGTACAGATTCAAATACAACTGAAGCGGTAGAAGGAGAAAACTAATATGGTTTTAGGCGAAGCACTTAGTCCAAAAGCGATTAAAATTAACCTTGAAAGTGTTGAAAAAGATGAAGTCTTTGAAGAACTTATTGAAGAATTGGTATCGATTACACCGGGCTTGGATCGCCAAACCGTATTAAAAGCAGTCCTTGAGCGCGAGTCAAAAATGAGTACTGGTGTATTACCAGGGATTGCAGTTCCTCATGGAAAAACTACAGCTGTAAAAGGTGTTAAAGGCGTTATTGGTATTTCACGTGAAGGTATCGAATATGATTCTTTAGATGGAAAGCCAGTACATGTAGTTATTCTTTTGCTATCATCACCTGAATCAAGCGAGTTACATCTTCGTGTTTTAAAACATTTAGCACGATTATTAGAGAATGCTTCATTTTATAATGAGCTTATGACACAAAAATCTGCGCAAGATGTGTACGATTTAGTATGCAGATATGAAGAAGAGTTAAATTAATTATGGAAAAAGACATACTTGGCCATTTAATTCAAGTCGAACATGATGCTGCCTCAATACTATTTGATGCACAAGTAGAAGCTGATAAGCGCATTGCAGATGCGCATTTGCAAGCTGACAATGATTACAAAGCTGAATATGATAAATTGATTGTTCGCCTTGAAAATGCTTTTACACTTGAAATTGATGCAATTGACAAAGAACAAGCTAATGCATTTGAATCTTACAAAGCTGAACTACAAAAAACAGAAAAAGACTTAAAAAAATTTAACAACTTGATGGAAACGCTGTTTTTCGGGGAATAATATGGATAAATCGAGTGCAACTGACTATGTTTATGCAAAATCACAGGGGATGCTAGCAAAATCTTTTGTCGGACCTCGTAAAATAAACTTATTTACAGCAAAAACCTTATCTGACCTGTGGAGATTATTGTTTGACACAGCTGTACCACTTATACCTGAAAATATGCTTGCAAAAGCAATTGAAGAAGAGGCCGAAAAAGCCTTTATCGATGATTATATTACACTTCTATCTTCTTATGATGAACCAGATTCAATAGCAGTTCATCTACTCCGGTTTTACGACTATCAAAATATTAAAGAAATTAACTCAGCTATCTTAAAGGGGCATGCAAATTTACCCAAGCTTGCAGACATTGGTATGTATTCTCAACTTGATTATGCAGCTTGGCCGAAGGTTAATGCCATCACAAAACATAGCGACTTTTCTTGGCTCGACACAGTTCCAACAAGAGAAACTCAAAAAGATGTAGATTCGCGTCTTGATATTCAGTATACAAAAATTTTATGGTCAAGTGTAAAAAAAATACCAGCTAACAGTCGATTATCTGTCGAAAAATTAATAAAAGAGCATATAATTTTACAAAATATACTATGGGCCATACGGTTAAAGACCTATTATGGTTTTACCTATGATCAAATTGTTGAACAACTTGTATTTAATGATGATTCACATCCTCATAGTGATATTTTAGCAGGTCCTGCACTTACTGCTATGGACAAAAATGCCGACACTTGGGATGATTGGGCTGATTGGAAGTACGTTGACCTTCTGAATCCTAATGATGAGGGGAGCGTTTGGCATATAGACCCAACATGGTTACAAAATGCAATTAATGTGTATTTAAATAAGATGGCCTATAAAGCATTTAGACGAGGTGCATCAAGCGCCCACATTTTAACTACATGGTTTAAAATAAAAGAGTATGAGCTTAACTGCATACGGACATGTGTAGAAGGGCTACGCTTAAATGTTGATACTGAACAGTTAAAGCATTTTATTTGGTAATAAAAAAAGTAGGAACGGAAGATATACAACTTATAGAAGTTGTAATTTGGAGGAATAATGGCAAAGACAACGCCAATGCGATTGATTGAGTTAATGATTCTCAAAGATGACATAAAAAAGGTCATTGAATATTTAGGAAAACTCGGTTTATTTCAATTTCAATCAACTATAGACGATACTGTTACAGCAGATTTTAATAAATCTTTAGATTTGTTTGATACATTACAAGAGTTACGCTCATACCTTGGCATAGAAGATGCTGATGATTATGACGAAACTTCTCATTACCCTACGAAAGATGATTTTGCCAGTGGTCGCTCTATAGTAGAGGCTGTTCAAGAGTTAAAACAGCGTGAAATGCTTGCTGTGGAGAATAAAAAGAAAGTTGTCGATGCCTACAATGAAGCAAATGCTTTTGCTAATCTTAAAGTGCCGTATACAGAGTTAGAACATCTTTCATTCATTTCCTTACGGATAGGAAAAATCGATCCGAGTGTTGTTGATGAACTAATCTTTAACCTCTCAAATCGTGCAGTTATAATTCCACTTGGTGCAGATAAAACTCGAATAGTTGCAGCTTCTTCAAAAAAAGGTCGTTTTGCTCTTGATGCAGAATTGCGAAGGTATGGCTTTGTGCCGCTTGAAATTCCAGAGAATTTTAAGGGTATTCCTGATGATGTACTTGCTGAACTAAAAGCGCAAACGAACGAAGTTGAAAAAGAATTGCAAGTAATTATTACAGAGAGAAACAGTTATGCTAAAACGCACGAAACAGAACTTTTACGCGTTTTGCGTTGTATGTCGATTGGTGCACAAGTTAAAGCATTAGAAACGCGCTTAGAATCAACACAGCTTGTATATCGTGTAACAGGATGGTTGCCAGCTACAGCATGCGTAAAGGTAATGAAAGATTTAGATAATTTGACAGAAGGTAGAATAGCACTCAGACAGTATGACCCTGGTGAGGTACCATCTATTCGAGAAGGACGGGAAACTGTACCGGTTAAGTTAACTCATGGAAACTTGGTTGGCAATTTCCAAAATCTAATCTTCGGGTATGGCTCTCCGTTATATGGAACAATAGATCCAACACCTTTTGTTGCGTTTTTCTTTATATTATTATTTGGCATAATGTTCGGAGATGCTGGACAAGGGCTTGTTTTTGTTCTTATTGGTATTCTAATGAAAATGGGCGTAATAAAAAAATTCCCCGTTTCACCAAAATATGGAAATATTTTTGTTGCCATAGGGTGTAGCAGTACTTTTATGGGATTATTAACAGGTGAGTTTTTTGCAAACCCATATGTATTAGCACCTTTTGGGCGCTTTGTTACTGGCCTTTATGGCGAGCCACATAATCATATATTAACGCTTATGCCATCCTCTGGCAGCATTGATACTTTATTTAATTTCTTTTTGCTAACCATTGGAGTAGGCTTTGTTATTAACTCAACAGGTTTAATAATAAATATTACAAACCAGCTTTCTCTAGGTAAAATTGGCAAAGCACTTTTTGGTAAAACAGGCTTATCCGGTGCGGTATTTTTTTGGTACATAGTTTTTATGGTAATTAGAATCTTTGCCTTTGAATCATCCATTCAAGTATATGATTGGATTGTTATTGGTGTTGCACTGTTTGGTGTTTTTGCCGCGCATCCATTACAAGCAATTGTAGAAAATCATCGTCCTATATTTCCTGACGGTGTAGGAACTTCAATTATTGAAGGTTTTGTTGAAATACTCGAGGTTATATCGAGCTATTTATCAAACACGGTAAGTTTTTTGCGTGTAGGGGCTTTTGCACTTGCGCACGCAGTTTTAGGTTTTATTATTCACACAATGATGGAAGTTGCAGGTGAAGCAGGTGGCATTCCTGCTGAAATAGTTGTGCAAGTTATAGGGAACGCAGTTGTTATTGTTCTAGAAGGAATGATTGTAGCAATACAAGTAATTCGTTTACAATACTACGAGTTCTTTTCAAAATTTTTCACAGAAACAGGAAAGGAATTTGTACCTTTTCAGTTCAAATATAAATAATTTCATAGGAGTTATGTATGAATCAAAAGAAATTAGGTTTAGTTGTATTTTTTCTTCTTCTAGCAACTGCAGTTTTTGCTCAAGGCGCTACAGGCGAAGGTGAAAATACAGCAGCGATTAAAGCTATCGCAGCAGCTGTTGCTGTAAGTGCTGCTTGTATTGGTGGTGGTTTAGCAGTAGGAAAGATTGGTGCTGCAGCTATGGGTGCAATGAGTGAAAACGAAAATCTTTCAGGTAAAGCCCTCCCATTTGTTGGACTTGCAGAAGGTGTATGTTTGTGGGGATTCCTTGTAGCTCTTCTTATTCTCGTATTGTAGTATAAGGTTTTTCTTGTGAAGTATTATATTATCGGTGACCACGAGTTGGTACTGGCCTTTTCTTTGGTTGGTATTGATGGGGTTACCGTTGTTAATAGAAATGAAGCACTAGACTCGTTTAACAGAGTGACCGGTAAGGGAAATGAAATTACAGGATCTGTTCCTGTCGATGAAAGGCCAAAAGTTCTTATTCTTACAGAAAATGTAGCTGATATGCTTGAAGAAGAACTTTTGGAGTGGCAAATGAAAGGGGACTATCCTCTAATAGTTGAAATACCGGGTATTCACGGGCATATTCAAGGGCGAAAAACGCTCACAGAGTCTATACGAGAAGCAATAGGTATTCACGTATAGAGAAGGGAGAAATAGAAAATGGAAGAACTTCGTTCAACGGCAATTATTGACTCAGAGATACTTGAAGATTCCCG
>CAYJOZ010000118.1:0-5880 GCA_964371925.1 uncultured Treponemataceae bacterium
TTGCCTATACTGTGGTATTCGCTCGCAAAACAAAAATGCAGAGCGCTACAGGCTTTCTAAAGATGACATTTTAAACTGCTGCGAACTTGGCTATGCAGAGGGAATTAGAACCTTTGTAATGCAAGGCGGAGAAGATGCATTTTTTACGCAAGATATGTTTTGCGATATTGTAAAAACAATAAAAGAAAAGTATCCAGAATGTGCCGTGACACTTTCTGTTGGTGAAAAAACAAAAGAAGAATATGAGTCTTATAAAAAAGCCGGAACAAACCGCTTTTTACTGCGCCACGAAACGGCAAATGAAGAGCATTACGCAAAACTTCACCCAAAACAAATGAGCTTACAAAATAGGCTTCAATGCCTTAGAGAATTAAAAGCAATTGGTTTTCAAACAGGAACCGGTTTTATGGTTGGAAGCCCAGGGCAAACAATTGAAACCTTGGTACAAGACCTTGCATTTATACAAAGCCTACACCCAGAAATGCTCGGCATAGGTCCATTTTTAGCCCATGTAGATAGCTCTTTTGCAAATGAGCAAAATGGCAGTGTTGATGCAACACTCATTCTTATAAGTATTCTTCGCCTTCTTGAACCAAGAGCTCTCATTCCTGCAACTACCGCCTTGGGTACAGCCTCCACCGATGGAAGAGAGCAAGGAATACTGTGCGGGGCAAATGTTGTAATGCCTAACCTTTCACCATTAGAGGTTCGAAAAAAATACCTTTTATATGATAATAAAATTAGCACAGGCGATGAAGTGCTTGAAGGCATTACAAAGCTCCGCGATAAAATTGCCTCAATTGGTTATGAGTTAACAGGCGAACGCGGCGACCATAAAATCTTTGAGAAAAAATAGTAAGGGGCTCGTTGCTTTGTGTATACCCCTACACTACCCTTTTTTATAAAGCATTCAATCTACCTTAGATACAGACAAGTCTGTTAGATTATAAATATACTTTTCTTTATTCAATAGGTAGATTATTCATTTTCAAAAAGCTTAGCTTATCCATGTATCCTCTTTGAAAAATTATTTTACTATCAACGATATGGAAAAAACCACAACCTCTAAAACCTTTTGGATCTTTCCACTCCATTATTGCCCATTCTCCGTCTTCAAAAATATTCTCGGGAATACATACCATTTCTGCTACGGTAAACTCTTCTGCAAACATTTTATGTATGGCATTTTTTCCAACAACAGGATCAGTCACTACTTGGTGATTTATAGCATCTGTATGATACAATTCTGAAAGAGAATCTGCATTTGCATGATTAAAAGAGTCTATCCAATTGAGTAGCACTTGCTTTGGTGAAAGATTATTTCCCTTAATTACTCTTTCATATACGTTTCTACTTCCCCCATCCCCATCAACAATACCTGAGTTTACAAAACCCATTTTTTGATAAAATCTATTTGCCATAGGGGAAGTTGTAAAACACTCAAGTCTTATTTCCGAGCTGCCTTTTAAAAGCACGTTTGTAGCATAGCCAATAAGTTTTTGAGCAATACCTTTTCCCCAGTATGGAATATCGACAGAAAGCCCTTGTATTTCATTTTCGTATGTATATATAAAGCCTATTACGCTACCTTCTTCCATGGCAACGGTAGCATTATCATATATGGCAGATAAATCTCTGTCACAGGCGCCACTATTTAAATATTCGTCGGTAATCTCATCTCCAAGATGTGTTCTTTCATACGTATCTACAATTTTTCTTCCCAATGCTAATACAGATTCTTTTTCTTTTTCGCTTGCTTTTTTTATTATCACACTCATACACTCCCCTTTTAATGTGTCGTGCCATTTCTGTACATGATATGTCAAAAAAAATATTTAAATGCTATTACTTATTCATATTTCAATTTAAATAAAAAAAAGCTAAATCCACCAAGATTTAGCTTTGATTTTTTCCTTATTTGCCTCCAACACGATTCGAACGTGCGACCTGCGGATTCGAAGTCCGACGCTCTATCCAGCTGAGCTACAGAGGCAAAACGTTGCTCCTTTCAAACAACGTACGTTATAGTACCCTATTTTTAGATTTGTGTCAATCTAAATGATAAAAATTTCTATATAATTGTTCGCGTTAACCACTTATCTTCAAACTCAGATGCATCAATTGGCTTACTGAAATAGTATCCTTGAATTATTTCGCAACCTATAGTCCGTAAAAATTCTACTTGGGCTAGCGTTTCTACACCTTCTGCAACAGTAGGTATCCCTAGTTTTTGAGTCATATGTGCAACGCTCTCTACTATAATTGCAGCTCTTATTGCTTCATCAGTAGATGTTACAAAGCTTCTATCAAGCTTAATTACATCAACAGGCAAGCTATGTAAAAGACCTAACGATGAATAACCTGCACCAAAGTCGTCCATAGAAAGTTTAAAACCTCTATCATGCAAATCGTTAAGTAAATTTCTTACAATTCCTTCATTTTCTAGAAAAACACCTTCGGTTAATTCTATTTCAATATATTTTTTATCTACTCCAAAACGATTAGCAACTTCTTCAATTTTTCCTGCAAAATTGTCTATTTCTAAGTGACGCCGAGAAAAGTTAACCGATATTGGAATAAGCGTAAAGCCTTCTTTTTTCCACTTTAAAAGTGTTTCACATACTCTTTCAAGCATATACATGTCAAGCTCAACAATGAAACCGTTGTTTTCAAATAACGGAATAAAATCATTCGGAAAAATCATTTTTCCATCTTGTTCTTGCCAACGCACTAAAGCTTCGGCTCCTACTGCCTTGCCATCACTCACGTGACATTTTGGTTGTAATACCATCTTAAACTCATTATTCTGTAGGGCTGCTTTTTGGTTGTTTGTTATTTCTGTAGAACGTAGAAGTTTTTTAGTAAATTCTTCTGTGTAGTCACAAACAGCTCCATCAGCTGTGTTTTTTGCGTAACTATGAGCTAAAATCGCCTTATTTACAATCGTGTTAATATCTTCATTATTATCCTCAATTGTGTAACGGCCATACCTATAGTTAATGGTATGATTTTCTATTTCAGGAACCATGGATCTAAAAATTGATTCATAGCCTAATCGAGATGTTTCTAAATCTTTAAAAAGTTCGTAGGTACCAAAGAGTAAAAAATCATCGCGTCCTATTCTGCATTGTACAAATATTTTATCTGGTACAGCTTTCCCTGTATCAGCAATAGCCTTTAATACCTTATCGCCAATAGTATAGTCATAAAAGTCATTTATAGACTTAAAATTAACGATATCTAACTGAACTATAGTAAATTTCATAAATGGATATTTTTTTAGTATTGATTTCACATCCATCTTAAATTTTGTTAAATTTGGGATTCCAGTTAGATTATCAAAATATGCCGCTTTTTTTATAGCACGAATACCAGAAGTCCGCAACAGCACAATAAACAAAACTGTTGCTAGTACTCCAAGCAATAATTTAACATTAAATGAATTCATTTCTGTTAAAATTACTGATACATCTTCATTGAGCACATCATCTGAAATGGCAAGTACAACAGACCATCCAGTAAAAGGAAGCGGACGATATTCAAAAATCCTTCTTTCGTCTCCATTAGAAACTGTTGCACGTCCTGTTTCACCTCTAATAATACTATTTATAACATTTTGGTTATCCACATCTCCAGAAAAGACTCCATCTCGTAATGTTGTAAATAAGTTTTCACCTGAAAACGCTTCATCATTTTCTGTTCGAGCTATTATCACGCCATAATCATCAACAATATATGCATACCCTCTGTTATCGAATGTTGGGTACAATAAATCATTAAGATACGAAAGTGGAAACTCAGCTGCAACCAATCCTGCAATTTTTCCAAATTCAAATATGGGGGTTGAAACTAAAACAACAATATCATTGTTATATAATGATTGCTGAGGCACAGAAATAAGTGTTTTACCTAATAAAATTTCATCGAAAAAGGCATTGTCATCAAATGAGACATCTACACCTTTAGAAGATATTCCTACTTTATTTTCATCAAGTATTGTAATATTCTTAAAATTATAATAGCTCTCTATAACATTCAAATAATCAAGAATGTCGGTTCTCTCATAACCTAGTACAACCAAAGAATAAGCAATACTTTTTATAGATGCAATATCGGCTCTGAGTTTTGTACTTAAACTCAATTGTTGCTGAGATGCAACTTCTGTTAATGTTGTTAAGGTTGTTTCTGAAAGTCTATTTCGGACTCTTGTATTGTAAAGATATGCACCATTTACAATATAAAAAACTACACCTGCAATTATTATTGAAGTTGCTACTCGTTTTATTATTACAAGAGCTGTGCCAGAGCTAGTTTTTTTCGTAGCTACTTGATTATTCTTCATTGTACTATAGTACTCCTAATCGAAAAATCAGTCAAGTATCAAGCATAAGTCTTATAATTTCAAATTTCGCATTACCATTGAGAGCTTAAAATACTCTTAAAAGTGAGTGTTTTTTTTTGAAAAAAGTATTGAAAAAAAAGTAAAAAATCATTAAAATACCGTATGTTAAATACTTTTAAGGATGCCCCTGGCGAGATTGGGGGAAGAAAAGCCGTAATACCGGCTTTGGTTATTATTACCATTTCATTAATTGCTTCAAACTTCTTACCTGATAATCCAGCGGATTTAGGTGTAGCTGTTTGTATTCCTGCTATCTTCTTAATTGTGTACATCTTTGTGACAAAAAGGATTATCGAAGCATTGGCGCTGGCTTCTGCAGTTGGTCTTATTATGACAACTGGAATGGGTGTATTAAGCGATTTTAGTTCAGTATTGTTAGATACGATGATGGATGAAGACATTGCGTGGCTAATTATTGTATGTGGCCTTATGGGTAGCATAATTTCATTAATTGAGCGAGCTGGTGGTTCATTTGCATTTGGTAACTGGATTGCAAAGTATGCAAAAACCAGAAAATCTTCGTTACTTTGGACATGGGTACTCGGCATCGTTGTTTTTATTGACGACTACCTAAACTCTTTAACAGTTGCAACTTGTATGTCATCATTAACTGATAAACATAAAGTTCCAAGAGAAATGCTTTCATACGTTGTAGACTCTACCGCAGCACCCCTATGCGTACTTATTCCAATATCTACATGGGCAGTATTTTGCGCAAGAATTCTAGAGGCTAATGGATGGGCTCCTGCTGGTGAAGGTATTTTATATTTTATTAAAACCATCCCATATAACTTTTATGGATGGATAGCAGCATTAGTTGTTCCACTTGTTATTCTTGGTGTAATACCTGCCATTGGACCTATGAAAAAAGCAGAAGAACGCGTAAAAAATGGAGGCGCTTTAGCACCAGAAGGATCAGAAAAAATTGACATCCGAGGTGGTGACAATGCTATCCAATGCCCTCCTAACCCAAAAATTAGAAACTTTTTTGTTCCTATAGCTGTACTTGTGGGTTCAACATTAGTATTTGATGTAGATATGCAAATGGGTGTACTTTTTACACTTGCCTTTATGTTCGTATTCTTCCTTGTACAAAACCTTATGACTGCAGATGAGTTTACAGATATTGCAATAAAAGGCTTTCAAAACATGCTTTTACCACTTATGCTTATGGTTTTAGCATTTGTTTTTGCCGCAATGAATGAGCGAATCGGTTTTACAGAATATGTTATTAATGCAGCTCTTCCAATTATGACACCAGAATTAATGCCATTCTTTATTTTCCTAATATTATCAGTTACTGAGTTTATTACAGGAACTAACTGGGGAATGTATATTATTGCGCTTCCAATAACAATTCCATTAGCAATGGGTATTGATGCAAATGTGACTCTTGTTGTGGCATCAGTATTATCTGCAGGAGTTTTTGGAAGCCATATTTGCTTTTACTCTGATGCAACAGTTATTTCATCTGCAGC
>CAYJOZ010000119.1:0-5829 GCA_964371925.1 uncultured Treponemataceae bacterium
TTTATTTTGCTACGAGTTGTCCTGCAGCTCTAGCTCCATCGTAATCTGAATCTTTTGCAACTGCATAACCATTATGGTTGTAAATTGCAATAATTGGCTTCCCTGCTTCTGAGTTTCCGATGTTTATAAATGCTTGTTGTAATGCAGCTTTTAGTTTATCTGTCATAACGTAGTCATCTCTTGTAACACTTATTGTATCGTTGTAAATACCTTCTGTTACACCAATAACTTGAACATCAGTCCAGATAGTTGTTGGATCTCCTGCTTCGTAGTCTTGACCTTCCCATGTCTTTAAGTTATCACGGCGGCCATCTGCGTATACCATTGTTACGTCTGCTGTTTGTGCTTTAAGTGCTGAGAATGCAGCTCCATAACCTGTTGCAGCTGATGCGTTATCAAGGTCTAATAATGTTTTGTCGTAGTTTTCCATTAACCAAAGTGTTGGGTAAATGTAACCAGCTGAAGATGTTGTGTTCATGTATTGCCATGTAGCAGAGTTTAAGTCATCCCAAGTAAGTTTTTGACCAGCATTAACTTTTGCTGCAAGTTCTTGTCCTTTTGGAGAAGGTCCTGCAATAATAATTGATTTGTAGTATGTTACTTGATTTTCTGGCATTGGAAGTGTTGCTTTTCCATCATTCCAATCTTTTGCGTTGTTAGAATCTTTGTTTAAGCCATCTCTCGTTGCAGTTAAAATAACTTCTGCACCATCAGAGTAAAGAACATATGTTCCACCCGGTATTAAGCCTACGTGAATTGTTCCAGCATCTAAGCCTTCACCAATTGCTTCGTAGCTTGTTCCAACAATAATTTCAACTTCTTCTACAGTAATACCTGATTTTAAAAGTTCTTCTTTTAATAAACCTTCAAGTGGTGCTGTTGCAGTTAAAATTTCATCTGCGGGGCGAGAAGGAACATATCCTATTACCAATTTTTCAATTTCGTTTGCATTTTTGTCATCAGAACCACCTGCAAACACAGCTGTCATAAGTACTGCTGTACAAAGAACCAAAGCAATGAGTTTTTTCATACTTTCTCCTGTCTAGAAAATTCAATATGCTTACATACATAGGCATACTCATATCTTACCAATTACACTACGTTTTGTAAACAAACAAGAATAGAAAAAGTTTCATTATTACAAGAAATTTACATAAGTTTTTACCCTGTGTAATTAAAACGTATCTAAAAACTCTTCTTTGCCACTTTCCATCGATTTATTTGCTGCATGTGTTGCTAAAAAGGTTTTTATAGCAAAAGTATAATTACATTTTACTTTTGAGCTATCGTTAGTTAGAACTGCGTCAATAAATCCTTGAACTGCTTCCTTGTGATATGAGCCCTTATATTCTTTAGTTTGAGAGCCTTGTGCAGTTTTAAATGTAGTGTCTGTGTCCCATCCATAATTAACTATCCCTTTATCGGTATATACAGTTATACCAACTTCATTTGTTCCGTCACTCTCATCTACAAAACAACCACAGGCGACGCTTGCAACAACATTGTTTGAAAATGTAAATATACTAGAAGAAGCTTGCTCTGTATTACAGTCTTCTATTGCAGAGGTAACTACTTTTGTTGCTTTTGAGTATACTGAACGTATATCACCAAATAAATATACGAGAGCATTTATTATGTGTGTTGCTTGCTCATGGAGCTGCCCACCCGACTCTTCTTTTTTTCTCCACCACGCAGCCTTAGGTATAGTTCCAATGCAACACCCCGAAATATGGCCAACATTTTTCCCTGTTAAAAAGTCCTTTACTTCATTCAAAAGAGGATTATATAAATTTTGGTATCCAACTGAGCAGATAATGCCTGATGCATTTATGGCCTTCTCATATGAAAGGGCTTCTTGTAAGTCTACACAGAGAGGTTTTTCAATATACATATGGATTTTACGTTTTGCTGCTTCAATTTCAATACCATTATGCTGATTGGGAGGGACACAGACAAATAATGCTTGTAGCGACTTTTCGTTTTCAAGTAGCTCATGATAGTTTGTATAGGCTGTAGCTTGGGGTGCTTTTTCTTGTAAACGACTTACAGATTTTTCTGTTCTTGAACATACCGCTATTATTTCTACCGTTTCTATTGAAGATAATGTTTCAAGGTGAAAAGATCCAAACCATCCTCCACCAATAATTGCAACTTTCAATTTTTCACTCATGTAAAACTCCTTTTTATTAGTTTCAGTGTAATCTCTGCGCATGAAGATGTCAAGGTTTTTTACCTATTTTTTTCCTTCCTAAAACATAAGCAGAGAGTAATACTAGATTTTTTTTCCATAATATACTATCATAACTATAAAATATATTACTATACGAATTTGAGAGGAGAAGCTCATGAAACCAACACTTTTGGTATTAGCTGCAGGAATGGGAAGCCGTTATGGTGGAGTAAAACAAATTGACGCAGTTGGACTACATGATGAAACGTTATTAGACTTTGCAACATTTGATGCAAAACGGGCAGGATTTGGAAAAGTTGTATACATCATTCGTAAAGATATCGAAAAAGATTTTCGAGAAAGATTTTTTGATAGAGTTGCAAAAAACTTTAATGCAGAATATGTATTTCAAAATCCTGATTCTCTTTTTACACAAGAGCAACTGGCAAAAATAAATCCAAATAGATCTAAGCCATGGGGTACTGTTCATGCTGTGCTTTGTGCAAAAGATGCAGTAAAGGAACCTTTTGCGGTAATTAATGCTGATGATTATTATGGAAAAGAAGCTTTTGCCACAATGAACTCTCATCTTTCTGTGTTACCTGAAGGGTCAACAGAACATGCAATGGTTGGCTATGTTCTTGAAAACACAATGAGTCGTTCAGGTTCTGTTTCTCGAGGAGTGTGTGTAATTGAAGATGGTTACTTAAAATCAATGGACGAGCACACAAAAATTAGCTACGAAGGTGATAAAATAGTTACCGATTTTAATGGTTCTATTTCTAATTTTACTGGAAAAGAATGGGTTTCTATGAACCTATTTGGATTTACTCCAAAAGCGTTTGATGGCTTTACAGAATTCTGGGATAAGTTCATAGCAGAAAACAACGATTCAGAAAAAGCAGAATCACTTTTACCGACAGGTGCTAGTTACATTGTAAACAATGGGCTTGGAAAAGTTAAGTTCTTTTCTTCAACAGAAAAATGGTTTGGTATGACATACCCAGAAGACAGAGCAATTGTAAAAAATGAAATTGCAAATAAAATTAAAGAAAGCTATTATCCTGAACAATTGTGGGAAAAAAACTAAATGTTTAAAACAGATTATTATGTTTCAGATAGACCTTGGGGATATGAACGATGGATTTTATCAACACATGAAGTTGGTGAGTCCACCGTTAAGCCTGAGGTTGAATTCATTGGGGGAAAATCTCTTTCAAAAATTATTGGCAGTGATTACCCTCTCTTAGTAAAGATTATTCAAGCAAACGAAACTCTTTCTGTTCAAGTTCATCCCGATGATGAGTACGCATCAAGAGTTGAAAATTCTCGTGGAAAAACTGAATGCTGGTATATTTTAGACGCAGAACCAAATGCAACACTTATTTGTGGATTAAATGAAACAGAAGAGAATTATTCTAAAGATGGACTAGCAAAAGCAATTGAAGATGGGAGCCTTGCGAATCACTTAAAAAAAGTATCTGTAAAAAAAGGTGATTTTCTTTTTATTCCTGCTGGGACAGTTCATGCTATTGAGGGTGGCTTGCGAATATTGGAGATTCAACAATCGAGTGATTTAACCTATCGCTTATATGACTGGGGAAGTGACAGAGAAATTCATGTTGAAAAATCTTTAG
Source organism: uncultured Treponemataceae bacterium (assembly GCA_964371925.1). Taxonomy (GTDB): domain Bacteria; phylum Spirochaetota; class Spirochaetia; order Treponematales; family Treponemataceae; genus CAYJFX01. The sequence goes on from CAYJOZ010000119.1 coordinate 3,808, forward strand.
ATGTGATAAAGCCAATTTCAGGAGACTTTGTTAATAATTTTTCGGGACGCTATACGTGTGATTATTTTACATTAGAAAAATTAGACTATTCGCATCCTGGGCGCATTTGTTTTGCAAAGGAATCGATTGCAAATCCGTTGCCAACAGCAAATGTACAAACTATACCATCCTTTGACACAGCTGCCTCTCATACAGGTTGGGTAAGTTTAGTAATAATGTCAGGATCTGGGAAGCTTGTTTCATCTACAAGTGAAACACTGGATGTAAATACAGAAGATTGTATTTTGCTTCGCTATGATGAAGATATTCAAGTGCTTCCTGAAGGCGATACACCTTTAAGCATTATGAAAATAGGGTAGGATAATTACGAATTACGAATGCCTAATTACGAATTAGCTTTCATAGCGTGTAAAGATTCTTTGTTCTGACACGAAAATTTTTTAATTATAATAGCATCTTTCTTGACGGAGGGTGCTATTTTTTTTGAAATAAGAAGTGAGGTTTTGCTATTTTATTGTAAAATAACTTGACAAATTGAAATATAAAATGTACTATGATTATATATTATGAAATATAATATTAAATTAAAATATATAAATAAAATCAATGTCTGTATTTCAAGATAAGGAGGTATGCATGCAAAGTTCGGGAAGTTATAAAACAAATCTTTCAGGTGAATTACAATACGAATCTTTTTTGCCAAAACCACTTTCTCATATTTTAGAAATTGATATCGAAAATTTCAATGGGCTTTTAATTGAAGCAAATGCTAAGCTTGCTATACTTGATACTATGTCAAAGAGAATCCCTAATTTAAATCTTTTTATAGGTATGTATGTGCGAAAAGAATCACTTTTATCCTCTCAAATTGAAGGAACGCAAGCAACGCTTGAAGATATTTTTAACCCTGAAATTGAAGAAAATGCAAACCTAGATGTTTCAGAGGTTATAAACTATATAAAGGCAACAGAATATGCTTTGCAAAGGCTTAAAACGCTTCCTCTTTGTAATAGACTGTTAAAAGAAACTCACAAAATTCTCATGCAGGGTGTACGTGGTCAAGAAAAAACTCCCGGTGAGTTTCGCACTTCACAAAACTGGATAGGCGCACATGGCTTTGGAATAAAAAATGCTTCGTATGTTCCTCCCAATATAGAAGATATGCATACTGCAATGCAAGATCTTGAAAACTTTCTCAATACAGAAAAGGAGAAAAATGTACTTATTTGTGCGGCTCTTATTCATTATCAATTTGAAACAATACATCCTTTTTTGGACGGAAACGGAAGGATAGGTCGCTTACTCATTACCTTGTATTTAATATCTAAGGGCTACCTTTCTCATCCTGCCCTGTACATTTCATGGTTTTTAAAAATGAACCGCATTGAATATTTTGATAGAATGACAGAAGTGCGAAACAAAGGAAACTATGAACAATGGATTGCATTTTTTCTAACTGGCATTGTGGTGTCATGTGATGATGCAATTGAAACAATTGATACACTTCTTGAACTTCGCGAAAGGAACGTTACGAAAATTGAACAATTAAAACGGGCCGGAATTACTGCAATGGAAGTGTTTTCATATATAGAAAAAAATCCTATTATCGATATTACAAAAACATCAAAGTCCCTTGGGTTAACATTTAATACAGTTTCTGCCGCCGTGAATCGGTTAGTGAGATTAGATATTTTACATCCATCAAGTAGTGATAAACGAAACAGAACATACGTTTATAAAGAATACTTAGATGCGTTACGCAATGGCACCGAATAAAAAAAAGGGAAGCGATACAATTTGCATCGCTTCCCGAAGGCCTTCCTTTAGTTTATCTGTGCGACACGGACTCGTTTTTCTTACCTTGCTATGCTGCATAGTGCAGGGAGCGAAGCGAGCTATGTCGCTAAACTTCAGTGTGTACGAGTTTTGCTTATGCAAAACTCGATAGTAAAATGTAGCATGGATGCTACATTTTACGTATTATTCATCTGAGTGTGCAATTGTAATAAATTCTTTTGCACT